>DATMGW010000092.1:0-6420 GCA_035555295.1 Caldimonas sp. | reverse complement strand
TGGTGGTTCTGGGATCCGGTCGAGAACGCCTCGTTCATGCCCTGGCTCGCCGGCACGGCGTTGATCCACTCGCTGGCCGTCACCGAGAAGCGCGGCGCATTCAAGTCGTGGACCGTTCTGCTCGCGATCATCGCCTTCTCGCTCTCGCTGCTCGGCACCTTCCTGGTCCGCTCGGGCGTGCTTTCGTCGGTGCATGCCTTCGCCACGGATCCGCGGCGCGGCCTTTTCATCCTCGTCTTTCTGGTGGTCGTCGTCGGCGGCTCGCTCGCCCTGTACGCGTGGCGCGCCCCCAAGGTCGGCCTCGGCGCCCGTTTCGGCCTCGTCTCGCGCGAGACGATGCTGCTCGGCAACAACGTCTGTTTCGTCGTGGCCATGCTGTCGGTCCTGCTCGGCACGCTCTATCCGCTGCTGCTCGACGCGCTCGGCCTCGGCAAGATCTCGGTCGGCCCGCCTTATTTCGATAGCGTCTTCGTGCCGCTGCTCACGCCGCTCGTCTTCCTGATGGGCGTCGGGCCGCTGGCGCGCTGGAAAGAGGCCAGCCTCCCCGACCTCGCATCGCGCCTGAAGTGGGCGGCCGGAGCGAGCGTCGTCGCGACGCTGCTCGTCGTCTGGATCCGCGGCGACCTCGGCATCGTCGGCGTGGCCGGTTTGCTGATGGCGTTCTGGGTCGTCGGCTCGCTCGTCACTGACCTCACCGAGCGCCTGCGCCCGGCCGGCGGCGTGCGTGCGAGCCTCCTGTATCGCGCCCGCCAGATCCCGCGGGCGATGGCCGGAATGATGCTTGCCCACCTGGGCATCGCGATCTTCATCTTCGGCGTGACGATGGTGAAGACGGGCGAGGTCGAGCGCGACGTCAAGATGGATGTCGGCGACACGACCGAGATCCACGGCCTGACCTTCACGTTCCGCGGCGCGCGCGAAGTGCCGGGTCCGAACTACCGCGCCGCGCAGGGGACGATCGTGGTCACCGACGGCGACAAGCCGGTGACGACGCTGCACCCCGAGAAACGCTTCTACCCGGTGACGCAGACGACGATGACGGAAGCCTCGATCCAGCCGGGCTTCACCCGCGACCTCTACGTCTCGCTCGGCGAGCCGATCGCCGGCGGCGGCGCCTGGATCGTCCGCGTCTACTACAAGCCCTTCGTCGACTGGATCTGGGGCGGTTGCCTCGTCATGGCGCTCGGCGGCCTGCTCGCGATGAGCGACCGGCGCTATCGCTCGCGCTCCCGCCAGCCGGCCGTGGCCGGAGCGACGAACGCCGCGGCGGCATGAAGCGGCTCTGGTTCCTCGTTCCCCTCATCGCCTTCTTCGCGCTGGCGCTGGTCCTCGCGGTCGGCCTGAAGCTCGATCCGCGCGAAGTGCCTTCTCCGCTCATCGACAAGCCGGCGCCGACGTTCGCCCTGCCGCGCCTCGACGATGAAGCGGCGACGATCCGCCTCGCCGACATGCGCGGCAAGGTCTGGGTCCTCAACGTCTGGGCCTCGTGGTGCGTCGCCTGCCGCGAGGAGCATCCGCTGCTCGTGGCGTTCTCGAAGAAGCACCTCGTTCCGATCTACGGTCTCGACTACAAAGACAAGCGCGCCGATGCGAATGGCTGGCTGGAGCGCTTCGGCAATCCGTACGACGCCTCGCTGTTCGACAGCGAAGGCCGCGTCGGCATCGACTTCGGCGTGTATGGCGTTCCCGAGACCTTCGTCATCGACCAGGGCGGCGTGATCCGCATGAAACACATCGGCCCGCTCACCGAAACCGTGATCGCGACCAAGCTGTTGCCGATGCTCGAACGCCTGAAGAAGCCCGATGCCTGAGCGTTTCCTGCACGTTCTGTGCGCCGCGGCGCTCGCCTTGCTGGCTGTCGCATCGACGGCGAAGGAGGCAGCGCCCGAAGCCGCCGACCCGGCGCTCGAAGCGCGCATGACGCGCATCACTTCCGAGCTGCGCTGCCTCGTCTGCCAGAACCAGACGATCGCCGACTCGAACGCCGAGCTCGCCGCCGACCTGCGCCGCGAGACGCGCGAGCTGCTCAAGCAGGGAAAGAGCGACGCCGAGGTCGTCGACTACATGACGGCGCGCTACGGCGATTTCGTCCTCTACCGGCCGCCGCTGCGAGGGACGACGATCCTGCTCTGGTTCGGCCCGGCGACGATGCTCGTCGTCGGCGCGGGCGTGCTCTTCCTCGTCGTGAGGCGCAGGAGCCGGATGGCCGCCGATGCCTTCGAGCCCGATGAAGACGAGCCGGCCGAAGGCGAGCTCGCCGACCTGCACGACGATGCCGCCCGCGGCGCGACCCGGGCCTGAAGCGAAATGGATCCCCTTCTCGCAAGCGCGCGCACTCGCCTGATGCAGCTGAAGGCGCAGCACGATGCCGGCAAGCTCGGCGCCGCGAAGTACGAGAGCGAGCGGCGCGGCATCGAGCGCGAGATCGGCGATCGGTTGATCGACGCGCCCGAAGCGCAGCCCAGGCCGTCGCGCCGGCTCGTCGGAGTGCTCGCCGTCGTCGTCCTCGCCGTCGCCGCCGCCGGCTACTGGAAGACGGGCTCGCCGTCGCTGGTGCGAGGCGGCGCGGCGGAGACCGAAGCATCGTCCGGCATGGCCGCCGCCGCGGCGGACGGCGACGCGAGCGGCGTGTCGGCAGCCGCCATGCACGAGCAGGTCGCGGTGATGGTCGACAAGCTCGCCGCGCGCCTGAAGGAACATCCTGACGACGCCCAGGGCTGGATCATGCTCGGCCGCTCGTACAGCGTGCTCGGCCGCTTCGACGACGCCATTCCCGCATACCGTCGCGCCTCCGAGCTGCTCCCGAACAACGCCATCATCCTCGCCGACTGGGCCGACGCCGTCGCCGCGGCGAAGGGTGGGGCGAACAACCCGGAGTCGATCGCCCTGATCGAACGCGCTCTCGCCGCCGATCCGATGCTGCCGAAGGCGCTGGCACTGGCCGGTACGGTCGCCTACGACCGCGGCGACTTCGCCGGAGCCGTCGCGCACTGGCAGCGCATCGCCGACCAGTTGCCCCCGGACAGCGAGTTCATGAAGCAGGTGCAGGCGAGCATCGCCGAAGCGCGCGAGCGGGCCGGTGGCGCTCCCGCCCTGGCCACCGCGCCGGCCACGCGCAGTGCGACGGCGACTGCCGGCGCGGCGGCGAGCGCCGCGGCCCCCGGCGGCGCGGTCGCGGCAAGCCCGAGTGTCAGCGGCACGGTCACCCTGGCACCCGAGCTGGCCGCGAAGGCAGCGCGCGACGACACCGTGTTCGTCTTCGCCCGCGCCGCCGGCGGCGGCCGCATGCCGCTCGCCGTGAAGCGCGCCAAGGTTGCCGACCTGCCGCTGTCGTTCACGCTCGACGACAGCATGGCGATGACGCCGACGGCGACAATTTCGGGCGCCAAGGAGGTCATCGTCGGCGCGCGCATCAGCAAGAGCGGCACCGCGATACCGCAGGCGGGCGACCTGTCGGGCGAGGCAGCGCCGGTCGCGCCGGGAGCGACCGGCCTGGCGATCCGCATCGACAGCGTCGTCGGCGCGCGCTGAGGCGGGCGCTGCGGGTCAGTCGAAAGCGACGTCGACGCTGCTGCTGAAGGACTCGCGCCGCGAGTCGAAGCGCTCGAGGCGGGCGAGCAGCAGCCCCAGATCGGCGTCGCGCCCGGCCGGGTCGAGCCGCTCGGTATCGACGACGAAGACCGGTGCTCCGTCGTAGCCGGCGAAGAATTCGGCGTACGCATCGGCAACGCGCTCCAGGTAGGGCAGATCGATGCCCTGCTCGATCGCGAGGCCGCGCCGGCGCACCCGGGCGAGCAGCGTCGGCGCCGACGCCTGCAGCCAGACGACGAGATCTGGCTCGCGCAACTGCGCCGCGATCGGCGCGTGCATCTGCGCGTAGAGCCGGTATTCATCGTCGCTCAGCGTCAGCCTGGCGAAGAGCGCGTCCTTCTTGAACATGAAATCGCTCACCACCGTCTGCGCGAACATGCTCGGCTGGGCCAGGGCCTGCACCTGCTTTTGCCGCTGGAAGAGAAAGAAGAGCTGCGTCTGGAACGCGTAGCCGGCCATGTCGGCGTAGAAGCGACCGAGGAACGGGTTGTCGGCCGGCTGCTCGAGGAGGAGCTCGGCGCCGATGCGGCCGGCGAGCCGGTGCGCCAGCGTCGTCTTGCCGGCGCCGATCGGGCCTTCGACGGCGATGTGGCGAAAGCGCGAGAGGATGGCGGTCATGGGGAGCGGAAGACGAAGTAGACGGCGCCTATCACGCACAGACCGGCCCAGGCGAAATCGAGCTTGAGGGGCTGCTTCATGACGACGAACGCGAAGGGGACGAAGACGCCCAGCGTGATCACTTCCTGCATGATCTTCAGCTGCGCCAGGCTCATGCCGGCGTCGTAGCCGATCCGGTTTCCCGGCACCTGGAGCAGGTATTCGAACAGGGCGATGCCCCAGCTGACGAGCGCGGCGATGAACCACGGTCTTTGGTCCATGTACTTCAGGTGCCCGTACCAGGCGAAGGTCATGAAGACGTTCGACGCGGCGAGCAACGCGAAGGTTCGCAGCGGAGCGGGAATGGAATCGAGCATGGGCGGGTTCGGGCGGTCATGCGAATTTCACCACGCGCTGCGCGCCGAGCGCCGAGAGCATCTCGACGACGACGCCGTGCCCGGGAATTCGCAGCCCGGGTGCGATCTCGGCGAGCGGCTTCAGCACGAAGGCGCGCTGGCACAGGCGCGGGTGCGGCAGCGTCAGCTCGGGCGTCGCCAGGATCGCATCGCCGTAGAGCAGCAGATCGAGATCGAGCCTGCGCGGAGCGTTCGCAAAGGGCCGGGTCCGCCCGTGGCGCGCCTCGATCGCCTGCAACGCCCGGAGCAGGACGAGCGGCGCGAGCGACGTGCGCACCCGGGCGGCGGCATTGAGGTAGTCGCCGCCTTCAGCGTCGAGCGGCGCCGATTCGTAGAGCGACGAGCGCGCGACCAGGGACGTTGCGGCAAGTTCGCCGATCTCGCGCAGTGCGGCCTCGATCTCGGCGGCCCGGTCGCCGACGTTCGAGCCGAGGCCGATGAAGGCGTCCGTCGCGTCGCCTGGCATGACGGAAGCGGTCAAGCGTCGATCGCCGCGTAGACCATGTTGCGAAAGAGCTGCTGGAACTCCTCGCGCTGCCCCGGCGCCTGGATCATCATGAGCGCGAACAGCTCCTCGTGCGGATCGACGAAGAAGACCGTTCCGGCCGAGCCGCCCCAGCCGTAGGTTCCCGGCGAACCGGGAACGGCGGCGATCCCGGCGCCCAGGCGTACCGCGAAGCCGAGGCCGAAGCCATGCCCGGGCGGCAGCAGGTCGCTCGCGACCGGGATCGCACCCAGGTGATCGCTGGTCATGAACTCGACGGTCTTGCGCCCGAGGACACGAGCGCCGTCGAGGCTGCCGCCGCGAATCAGCAGGCGCAAGAAGCGTGCGTAGTCGGCCGCCGTCGAGACGAGGCCGCCGCCGCCCGATTCGAGCGGCACCGGTGCGCGAACGTCCTTCAGCACGACCGGTTCGCGCGTGTCGGGATCGAGCGCGTACGCCTCGGCGAGCCGGTCGTGGCGAGCGCGGGGAACGTGAAATCCGGTATCGACCATGCCCAGCGGCGCGAACAGCGTCTCGCGCAGATGCTCGCCGAGCGTCCGGCCGGCGAGCACTTCGACGAGGCGGCCGAGCACGTCGATGGCGCGGCTGTACTCCCAGGCGCTGCCCGGCTCGCGCTGCAACGGCAGGTCGGCCAGCGTCGCCACGAGCTCGGCGTTGCTGCGCGCGCGGGAGCCGATCTCGCGCAGGATGTAGAGACGGCGCACCGGCGACGGCGGCAGGAATTCGTAGCTCAGGCCGGCCGTGTGGCGAAGCAGATCCTGGATCGTCATCGCGCGCGCCGGCGCCACGAGGGTCGGCTCGCCGTCGCCTTCGACGAGCACTCGCGTCGCCGCGAACTCGGGCAGATGCAGCGCGACCGGATCGTCGAGGCGGAGCCGCCCCTGCTCGAGCAGCCGCATCGCGGCGACCGAGACGATCGGCTTGCTCATCGAGTGGATGCGAAAGATCGCGTCGTCGCGCATCGGCGCACCGAGCGCCGGGTCGCGCCACCCGACGCTCTCGCGAGCGGCGACGACGCCGCGCCGCTCGACATGGATCACGGCGCCAGGCAGGCGCTTGGTCTCGACGCGCTGGCGCAGCGCCGCCACGAGCGCGCCAAGGCGCGCGGCGTCGAAGCCGGCGGCGCGCGGGTCGGGCATCATGTCGCGCTGCCGGCGGGCTCCGCGGGCTTGCGCCGGCGGCGCCTGCGCTTGCGCGGCGCCGTCGTCGATTCGGCCGCGGCCGCATCGGCGGGCTCGTCGATGTTCAGGTCGACGTGCGCATGCTCAGCCCGCGCCGGCGCACCCGGCACGCTCGCCGGCGCAGCCTCAA
>DATMGW010000091.1:0-7757 GCA_035555295.1 Caldimonas sp. | reverse complement strand
AGCTCGGCGGTCGTGTCGATGCCGGCCGAGACGCGCTGGCGGATCAATGCCAGCACCTCGTCGCGTTGCGCGAGCGAGCGCTGCAGCACCTCGCGTTGCTCGAGCAGTCGGGCGAGCTGCACGTAGTTGCGCCCGACGTTGACGGCGAGCAGCACGCGTGCGGCGGCGGCGTCGGCCTCGGCCGCGCGCTGCGTCCCGATCGCCGCGTCGAGGGCGGCGCGATTGCGCCCGAAGAGGTCGATCTCCCACGAGCCGTTCAGCTGCACTGTGGCGATATCGCCGATCGCGCCGCCGAGCGGCGGCGGATAGATGCCGGTCGCGGTGAAGCGCTGCCGCGTCGCGTCGAGCGAGCCGGTGAGCTGCGGGCCCTCGGCGGCGCGCGCAACGCCGGTGCTCGCGGCGGCGCGGGCGACGCGCGCCTGCGCGACCCGCAGGGTCGGCGAGTCGGCGACGGCGCCGGCGACCAGACCGCTCAACGCGCCGTCGCCGAAGCCCTGCCACCAGTCGGCGGCGATTGGCGCCACGGGCGTCGTCGCCGAGACGCCGAGGCTCGCCGGCGCGACCGGCCTTTCGCTCGAGGCGATTCCGGCCGAGCTGGCGCAACCGGCCAGGGCGATGACGATCGTCGAGGTCAGGGCGATGACGATCGTCGTGATCGTCCGCGCCGCGGCCCTGACGCGGACCCGCGTGCAGCGATCGCAGCGGCTCATTTCTGCCCCTTCGCGACGCTGGCCTCGGCGTTGGCCAGCATTCTTTGCAGAAAACTCTTCAATTGCGTCCATTCGCTTTTCGAAAACCCTGCCAGGTGTTCGTTCATCACTTGCGCCAGCTCGACCGGAACGCGGTCGGCGGCTTTCTCGCCTTCGGGCGTCAGCTCGATGCGCACGACCCGGCGGTCGTCGGTCGAGCGCTCGCGCCGGCAAAAGCCCTTGCTCTCGAGCCTGTCTAGCAACCGGGTCATCGCCCCCGGATCGGTTTGCAACTCGCGCGCCAGCTCGGCGACCGTCGAGGCACGGGAACTCCGCAGCATGAAGAGCGGCCCCCATTGCGCCTGGGTGATGCCCTGCGGCTCCAGGCGCTTGTCGGCCGCCTGGGCGACCGCCATCAAGACCCGCTTCATCAGGTAGGCGACGCTCTCGTCGGCGCAGTAGCCGGCGGCGCGATAGAAATTGACGGGGAGCGGAGCGCGGGACATGGCGCAAATATACATGCATAGGCAATGAATGTCAAGGCTTTGATTGCATGGGCTCCTATTCCCTCGGCGGAGTGTGGGCTCTCCTGCCCGGCCGGGGGCGGCCCCCTGCTCGCCTAGACTTGTCGATGGCCGCGGCTTCCGTGTCTCCTCCCCAGCCGGCACGCGACGTCCGCTCGCTCGCCGGCCTGCTGCCGTTCCTGCGCCCGTACCGCGGCCGCATCGCCGCCGCCGCCGTCTTCCTCGTCCTCGCCGCCGCGAGCACGCTGGTCTTTCCGGTCGCGCTGCGCGGGCTGATCGACCAGGGCTTCGTCGGCGCCGACCCGGGCGGCCGCGTGATGGCGTTGCGCGAGCATTTCTTCGCCCTGTTCGGCGTCGGCGTCGCCCTGGGCGTCTTCTCGGCAGCGCGCTTCTACATGGTGAGCTGGCTCGGCGAGCGCGTCACCGCCGACCTGCGCAACGCGGTCTACGCCCACGTCGTCCGGCAGAGCCCGGAATTCTTCGAGACGAACCAGACCGGCGAGGTCTTGTCGCGGCTGACGACCGACACGACCCTAGTCCAGACCGTCGTCGGCTCGAGCCTGTCGATGGGCCTGCGCAACACCGTGATGGGCATCGGCGCGATGGCGATGCTGATCATCACCAACCCCGTCGTCATGACGCAGGTGCTGGGCATCCTCGTCCTCGTCGTTCTGCCATCGCTGTATTTCGGGCGCAGGGTGCGACGGCTGTCGCGCGCCAGCCAGGACCGCGTCGCCGACTCGAGCGCCATCGCCGCCGAGGTGCTGAACGCCGTCCCGGTCGTGCAGAGCTATCTCCAGGAAGAGCGCGAGGCGAAGCGCTTCACGGCGTCGACCGAGCGCGCTTTCGTCACCGCCGTCCGGCGCACGACGATGCGCTCGTTCCTCGTTGCCTTCATCATCAGCGCGACCTTCGGCGCCTTGCTCTGGGGCCTGTACCAGGGAACGCAAGCCGTCATGCGCGGCGACATCAGCGCCGGGCACCTCGGCGAGACCGTCGTCTACGTGATCATCCTCGTCAGCAGCGTCGCCGTGCTCTCCGAGGTCTACGGCGACCTGCTGCGCGCCGCCGGCGCGAGCGAGCGGCTGATGGAGCTGCTGCAGTTGCGCTCGCCGGTCGTCTCGCCGCCCTCGCCCGAGCCGATGGCGGCGTCGCAGGGAGGCGCCTCGGTTCGCCTCGACAACGTCACTTTTCGCTATCCGTCGCGGCCGCAGCATCCGACGCTCGCCGGCTTCAGCCTCGCCGTCGCCCCCGGCGAGACGGTCGCCCTGGTCGGCCCGAGCGGGGCCGGCAAGAGCACGGTGTTCCAGCTGATCCTGCGCTTCTACGACGTCGAGTCGGGCGCGGTGACGGTCGACGGCTCGCGCGTCGACCGCGTCGCCCTCGACGCGCTGCGCTCGCGCATCGGCATCGTCCCGCAGGAAAGCAGCATCTTCTCCGCCGACGCGATGGAGAACATCCGCTACGGCCGTCCGGAGGCGAGCGACGACGAAGTCGTCGCCGCGGCGACGGCGGCGTACGCGCACGACTTCATCAGCGCCCTGCCGCAGGGCTACCGGACCTTCCTCGGCGAACGCGGCGTGCGCCTGTCGGGCGGGCAGCGGCAGCGCATCTCGATCGCCCGGGCAATGCTGAAGAACCCGCCGCTCCTGCTCCTCGACGAAGCGACGAGCGCCCTCGACGCCGAGGGCGAGCGCATGGTCCAGGCGGCTCTCGAATCGGCGATGCGGCACCGCACGACGATCGTCATCGCGCACCGCCTCTCGACGGTGCAGCGCGCCGATCGCATCGTCGTCCTGGAAGCGGGCGAGATCGTCGAGACCGGGACGCACGACCAGCTCGTTGCTTCGGGCGGGCTCTACGCGCGGCTCGCGGCGCTGCAGTTCGACCGCTAGGCGCCGACGCCTGGGTGCCGACGAGGCCGAACCCGGCACGAACCGATAATCGATGCATGCCGCCTGAAGCCATCGTTTCGCCGACCGCCATCGAGCGACCCGTCCGCTCCCAGTACGAAGACTTCCTGCGCCACGTGCGCGACCTGGGGGTCGCGAAGTCCGACCGCACCGGAACCGGGACGAAGAGCGTCTTCGGCTACCAGATGCGCTTCGACCTGTGCGAGGGCTTTCCCCTCGTGACGACGAAGAAGGTGCACCTGCGCTCGATCATCCTCGAGCTGCTCTGGTTCCTGCGCGGCGACGGCAACGCGCGCTGGCTGCAGGAACGCGGCGTCACGATCTGGGACGAGTGGGCCGCCGACGACGGCGACCTGGGCCCCGTCTACGGCGTGCAATGGCGCTCGTGGCCGAAGCCCGGCGGCGGCAGCATCGACCAGATGGCGCGCGTCGTCGCGCAGCTGAAGACCGATCCCGACTCGCGCCGCATCATCGTCAGTGCCTGGAACGTCGCCGCCCTGCCCGACATGGCGCTCCTGCCGTGTCACGCCTTCTTCCAGTTCTACGTCGCCCCGGCCGAGACGCCCGGCCGGCCGCGCCGGCTCAGCTGCCAGCTCTATCAGCGCAGCGCCGACATCTTTCTCGGCGTCCCCTTCAACATCGCGAGCTACGCGCTCCTCACCCACATGCTGGCGCAGCAGTGCGATCTCGACGTCGGCGATTTCATCTGGACCGGCGGCGACTGCCACATCTACGACAACCATGCCGAGCAGGTCGAGCTGCAGCTGTCGCGCCAGCCGTTCGCCTATCCGCGCCTCGAAATCGGCCGCCGCCCCGTCTCGTTGTTCGACTACGCGTACGAGGATTTTTCGGTCGTCGACTACCAGCACCACCCGGCGATCAAGGCCCCCGTCGCCGTCTGAGGCGGCCGCGGCGCGGCGCCTGTTCGGCGCAAGAGCGGCGCCTCTGGCGCCCGCCAAGCGTGGTGCAATTCACTCCCTGCGCGTTGCCGGACGCAGCACACCGGCGCGCCCGGCGCTAAAGTGTCGGGATGTCGACGAACTATCTGGCGCCGACGGCCGCCGAACTCGAGCGCGAGTGGGGCCTGTCGCTCGCCGACGATTGGCAGACCGATATCGGACCGGGCGATTTCGCACCCATCGTGCGCCGCTTCGGCCTCGGCGAGGCGGCGCAGCGAGAAATCGTGGTCGCGCGCTTCGGGCTCCTGCCGGCGGCGGCAAAGGCGGTCAAGCCGGCCGCCTCGACGGTCAACGCGCGCACCGAGACCGCTGCGTCGCGCTCGGCGTTCAAGACCGCCTGGGCCGAGCGCCAGTGGTGCATCGTTCCGGCGCAGTGCTTCTACGTTCCCTACTACGCCGACGACGGCAAGCGCTCCGAGCGCTGGCGCATCCGCCGCGCCGACCGCTCGCCGCTCAGCATCGCGGGCCTCTGGGATCGCTGGGTCGGCGAAGACGGCCGCTCGATCGTCAGCTTCGCCATCCTGACCCTCAACTGCGACCTGCACCCGCTGCTCTCGCGCTTTCACCGCGCCCACAACGACAAGGGCGAAGCGCAGGAAAAGCGCACCCCGGTGCTGCTCGCCGAGGAAGACTTCGATGCCTGGCTCGACACGTCGCCCGGCCGTGCGCCGACGTACTTCGGCACCTTCGGCAAGGACGACCTCGAGGCCGAACCGGCGCCGAGCAGCGTCCGCCGCACGACGATGCTGATGCCGCTCGACACGGCCGTCTCGGAGCTGTAGAAGAAGAGCGACAAAGGCGCCTCAGGCCGCCTGGCCGCCGCCCTCGGTGGGCGTCCCGCAACGATGCGCCAACCCGCGCCTGAATCGCTCGCGCTCTTCCTCGCTCATCCGGCTCCAGCGCTCGCTCATCTGCCGGCGCCAGAAGAAGCGGCCGTGGCCGCTGCGGCCGCGCCATCCGCCGAGCAGGAGGCGCGCCAGGACGAAGACGCCGAGAGCCTGCCAGAAACCGATCGCGTGGCCGCCGAACATCGCCGGAGCGAGCCAGTTCCATAAGGTCATGATGGCCAGCCCGACCGCGCCGAGGGCCAGGGCCGCCACTCCGAGGATGCGCAAGCCTCTCCAGACTCGCCTCGAAATATCTGCGCCTCGCATGTCAGACCCCTTCGTCGTTGCGTTGATCGTGGAAATCGCGCAGCCGGCTGCGCAGATGGAGCACCGCATAGCGCTTGCGCGCGAGCAGCGTGTTGATGCCGACGCCGCTCTCTGCCGCCAGGCTCTTGAAGCTGCGGCCCTCGAGCTCGTGGGCGATGAAGACCTCGCGCTGCGCATCGGGCAGCTCGGCGAGCGCGACTTGCATCGATTCGGCGAGCCGGCGATCGGCGTAGCGAGCCTCCGGTCCGGAGTCGCTCGCAACGAGTCGCGCCTGCAGTTCGTCCTCGCCCGCCGGCGCATCGTCGGCCGCGGTCGCGTCGAGCGACAGCGCGCGCTTGCGCCGCAGGCCGTCCGTGATCCGGTTCGTCGCGACGCGAAACAGCCACGCGCCGACGTGCTCGATCGGTGCGGCAACGCGCGTCGCGACGATCAGCTCGGAGAACACGTCCTGCGCGATGTCTTCGGCCTCGAAGGCATCGCTGACGCGGCGGCGGATGAAGTTGCGCAGGCGCCGGCCCTCGCGGCGAAAGACAGCGGCGATCGCGACGTCCTGCTCGGCGAGAGCGGCGGCGGGCTGGGCGAGTTCGAGGGCCATGAGGGATAGACGGATCAGGCGGCACGATATTGTTTCTTCTCCCCCCGAAATGCCGCAAAACCGAACGGCGAAGGCGCGGCCCTCGCCGAATGGGCAGGGCGGGTCGGCCGCCGGCGTCGCCGTGATGCGCGACAGGCGAGACGGTACGAGTCCGCTGACTAGCGATATCGTCGAGCCGGCGCCGCAGCTCGCGGTCGCACCACGCTGCCCATGAATGCCGCACCTTCATCGCCGCGTCCCATTGAGCGGGACCGCCTGACGCCGCCGTTGCTCGCGTCGCCGCTGCGCGCCGCCATCACCGCGCTGACGCGACGCCCCGAGCCCGAGTTGCTGCCCGGGCTCGTCGAGCAGGCGCGCCTGGCACCGCCCGCCGCCGAGGCGGCGCATCGACTGGCGCTGCGCATCGCCCGCGCGGTACGCGAACGCTCGCGCGAATCGGGGCGCGCCGGGCTGGTCCAGGGGCTGCTGCAGGAGTTCGCCCTCAGCTCGCAAGAGGGCGTCGCCCTGATGTGCCTGGCCGAGGCCCTGCTGCGAATTCCCGACGTCGCGACGCGCGACGCGCTGATCCGCGACAAAATCAGCGCCGGCAATTGGCAATCGCACCTGGGGCAAAGCCCGTCGCTGTTCGTCAACGCCGCCACCTGGGGCCTGCTGCTGACCGGCCGTCTCGTCGCCACGCACAGCGACGTCGGCCTCGCGTCGGCGCTGCGCCGCATCGTCGGGCGCGGCGGCGAGCCGCTGATCCGCGGCGGCGTCGACATGGCGATGCGCCTGATGGGCGAGCAGTTCGTCACCGGCGAGACGATCGCGCAGGCGCTCGGCAACTCGCGCAAGCGCGAGGCGGAGGGCTTCAGCTATTCGTACGACATGCTCGGCGAGGCGGCGATGACGGCGCGCGACGCTGCCGCCTATTTCGCAGCATACGAAGCGGCGATCCACGCGATCGGCCGGGCCTCGGCCGGCCGCGGCATCTACGAAGGCCCGGGCATCTCGCTCAAGCTGTCGGCGCTGCACCCGCGCTACAGCCGGGCCCAGGTTGAGCGCGTGCTGGGCGAGCTCTATCCGCGCCTGCGCCAGCTCGCCCAGCTGGCGCGCCGCTACGACATCGGCCTTTGCATCGACGCCGAGGAAGCCGATCGCCTCGAGCTGTCGCTCGACCTGCTCGAACGCCTGTGCTTCGAGCCGGAGCTCGCCGGCTGGAACGGCATCGGCTTCGTCGTCCAGACCTACCTGAAGCGCTCCCCGGCGGTGATCGACCACCTCGTCGACCTGGGCCGGCGCAGTGCACGCCGCCTGATGATCCGCCTGGTCAAGGGCGCGTACTGGGACAGCGAGATCAAGCGCGCGCAGCTCGACGGCCAGGATGGCTACCCGGTCTACACGCGCAAGGCCTACACCGATGTTGCCTACATCGCATGCGCGCGCAAGCTCCTGGCCGCGCCCGGGGCCATCTATCCGCAGTTCGCGACGCATAACGCGCAGACGCTGGCGGCCGTCTACACGCTCGCCGGGCAGAACTTCTACGCCGGGCAGTACGAATTCCAGTGCCTGCACGGCATGGGCGAGCCGCTCTACGAGCAGGTCGTCGGGTCGGCTGCCGAAGGCAAGCTGGCGCGTCCCTGCCGCATCTACGCGCCGGTGGGAACGCACGACACCTTGCTGGCGTACCTGGTCCGGCGCCTGCTGGAAAACGGCTCGAACACCTCCTTCGTCAATCGCATCGCCGGCGACGTGGCGCTGGAAGAGCTGGTGCAGAACCCGGTGCGCACGGTCGAGCTGCTGGCCGAAAAGGAAGGCGCGGTCGGCCTGCCGCATCCGGCGATCGCGCTGCCGCGCGATCTCTACGGCGCCGACCGCGTGAACTCGGCCGGGCTCGATCTGGCGAGCGAAGCGCGCCTGGCATCGATCGATGCAGCCTTCGTC
>DATMGW010000090.1:0-8244 GCA_035555295.1 Caldimonas sp. | reverse complement strand
AGACGCCGCGGATCGTCCCGTCCTTGCCGCTCGTATCGGTGCCCTGCAGCACGACCAGGAGCTTGAAGCGCCGATCGGCGTAGAGGAGGTCCTGGAGGTGATCGAGCTCGAGCGCGAGCGACGCGACGGCGGCTTTGTCGGCCGTCTTGTCGCCGCTCAAGAAAGGCCGGGCACCGGGATCGATGCGGGCGAAGTCGAAGGCCTCGCGGCGCTGCCGGCCCTTGCCATCGCCGGCGCCCGAGTCGAGCGCCCCGGCGAATCGATAGTCGGCGAGCTTCGCGCGGTCTTTCTTCTTCGCCAAGGTGTCTCCGCAGCAGCCTGGGGACCGCGGCGGACCCGGCCGCGATTGACGTATACGTCAAGTCGCAGTGTAGCGCCCGCGCCGGCACCGGCCGGGGAAGAAGAAGGTCAGCGCTTGACCCAGCCGCCGCCTTCGAGGTGCCAGCGACCGTCGCGCGGTACCCAGCGATGCGCTTCCCAGGCATAGCCGGGGCGGGACGCCTCGTAGCGGCCGCCGACCCAGACGTGCCGGCCGCCGCGCCAACCCCAGTAGCCGCTGATCCAGACGGCGCCGACGAACGGCGGCGCCGGAACGACTTCGGCATAGGCCGCAGGCGGCGGGACGTCGGCGACGATCACCTCGCCGCCAGGTGAGTAACCATAAGGGCGCGGATAGGGCGCGACGACGCAGGCGCAAAGCGCTGCGGCAACGAGCGTCGCGACGACGACGAGTTTCGAGGTGGACATGCGAAGCCTCCTGGCGATGAACGGGGTCGCGCTGACGCGTTCCCCTATGTGGTTAACCGTTCACCCGGGGCGAGCGATGACCCGCCTCGCCCGGCTTTACAGTCCTTTGCGATCGCCGCGACAGCCTGGCCGCAAAGCTGCATGATGGCGACCCGCGCCCCGACCGTTTCGCCCGAGGAGCCGCCGCCATGTACCGTGCCGTCCAACGCGCCTTCGCCAACGCATGGCTCGTCGCGTCGTTCGCGTTCCTTGCCGCGGCGGGCGTCCACGCTGAGCCCGTTTCCCAGGACGACACCCAAGCCGTCCGCGCGGTCGTCGAGGCGCAACTCGCCGCTTTCGCTGCCGACGATGCGAAGCGCGCGTTTTCCTATGCCGCGCCGTCGATCCGCGAGATGTTCCAGACGCCCGAGCGCTTCATGGCGATGGTGCGCGGCGGCTACCCGGTCGTCTATCGACCGGCTGCGGTGATCTTCCTCAACCCCGTCCGGGTCGAAGGCCAGCTGGTTCAGGGCGTGCAGCTTACCGATGCCGAAGGCGGCCTGTGGCTGGCGCTCTATCGTCTCGAGCGCCAGCCCGACAAGAGCTGGCGGATCAGCGGCTGCGAGGTGCAGCCGAGCACGGGCAAGATGACCTGACGATGACCTTTCTCGCGATCGACGTCGGCAACACGCGCCTCAAGTGGGCGCTGTACAGCGCGCCCAAGCCGGGCGCCGGGTTGGTCGGCCACGGCGCGGTGTTCCTCGAAGCGATCGACGATCTCGCCGAGACCGCGTGGCGCGGCCTTCCCGCGCCGGCGAGCATGCTCGGCAGCATCGTCGCCGGCGAAGGCATAAGGCGCCGCGCCGAAGCGCAGCTCGAGGTATGGGACGTCGAGCCGCGCTGGGTCGTCAGCTCGGTGGCGGCCGGCGGCGTGACGAACGGCTACGACCATCCGAACCGTCTCGGCGTCGACCGCTGGGTCGCGCTCATCGGCGCGCGCCAGCGCATCCTCGAGCGCGGGCCGCCGAAGCCGGCCCTCGTCGTCATGGTCGGCACCGCGGTCACGGTCGACGCGCTCGATACCAGCGGGCACTTTCTCGGTGGCCTGATCCTGCCCGGCTTCGGCCTGATGCTGCGCGCCCTCGAGATGGGAACGGCGGGCCTGAAGGCGCCGACCGGCGAGGCCGTCGACTTCCCGACCAACACCAGCGACGCGTTGATGAGCGGCGGTGCCGACGCGATCGCCGGCGCCGTCGACCGGATGCACAAGAAGCTCGAGAAGCGCTGCGGCGAAAAGCCCGCGCTGATGATGAGCGGCGGTGCGGCGGTCAAGCTGGCATCGATCACCGACCTGCAGTTCGAGATGGTCGAAACGCTGATCTTCGACGGCCTGCTGCAGTTGCAGTCCCGGCGCCTCGCCTTCTAGCACGTCCAGCGATGTCGACCTACTCGGCCGAGACGATCTGGACGCGCGGCGAGGCGAGCCGCGACGACTTCGTCGCCAACCGCTACAGCCGGCGCCACGTCCTGCGCTTCGATGGCGGCATCGAGGTGCCGGGGTCGTCGTCGCCCGCGGTGGTGCCGTTGCCCTACTCGGACGCGCGCGCGCTCGATCCCGAAGAGGCCTTCGTCTCGGCGCTCTCGAGCTGCCACATGCTGTGGTTTCTTTCGCTGGCCGCCAAAGAAGGCTACTGCGTCGATCGCTATGTCGACGCAGCGAGCGGCACCATGAAGAAGAACGACGCCGGGAAACTGGCCATGACGCAGGTGACCCTGCATCCGCACGTCGAGTTCTCGGGGGATCGCCGGCCGGAGCGCGCCGAGATCGAGCACCTGCATCATCGGGCGCACGAGGAATGCTTCATCGCGAACTCGGTGAAGACCGAAGTTCGCTGCGAGCCGGTGTTCGCCGACTGAGTTCTCTCAGAGGATGTAACGCGACAGGTCGACGTCCTTCGCCAGGTCGGCGAGCTTGGCGTCGACGGCGGCGGCGTCGATCGTGATCGTCTGGCCGCCGCGGTTCGGCGCGTCGAAGCTCACTTCGTCGAGGAGCCGCTCCATCACCGTGGCGAGGCGTCGCGCGCCGATGTTCTCGGTGCGCTCGTTGACGTCGTAGGCGATCTGGGCGATGCGGCGGATCGCGCCGGGCGCGATCTCGAGCGTCACGCCTTCGGTGGCGAGCAGCAGCGTGTATTGCTTGACGAGGCTGGCGTGCGTCTGCGTCAGGATCGCCTCGAAGTCGTCGACCGAGAGCGAGCCGAGCTCGACGCGGATCGGAAAGCGCCCCTGCAGCTCGGGGATCAGGTCGCTCGGCTTGGCGAGATGAAACGCCCCCGAGGCGATGAAGAGGATGTGGTCGGTCTTGACCATGCCGTACTTGGTGTTGACCGTCGTTCCCTCGACCAGCGGCAGCAGGTCGCGCTGCACGCCCTGGCGCGAGACGTCCGCGCCCTGCATCTCGCCGCGCGACGCCACCTTGTCGATCTCGTCGATGAAGACGATGCCGTTCTGCTCGGCGTTCGTCAGCGCGCTCGCCTTCACCTCGTCGTCGTTGACGAGCTTGGCCGCTTCCTCGTCGACGAGGAGCTTGTGCGCTTCGGCGATGCGCATCTTGCGTGCCTTCTTCTTGCCGCCGCCGATCGAGGAGAACATGCCGCGCAACTGCTCGGTCATCTCCTCCATACCGGCCGGGCCCATGATCTCCATCGACGGCTTCGCCTCGGCGACCTCGATCTCGATCTCCTTGTCGGCCAGGGCGCCTTCGCGCAGGCGCTTGCGCATCACTTGACGCGCCGTGTTGTCCGCCGACGGTGTCGGCGAGAGTCCGAACTCGGCGCGCGCGCCGGGAACGATGATCTCGAGGATGCGGTCTTCGGCGGCGTCCTCGGCGCGGGCGCGATGCCGCTTCATCGCCGCTTCGCGTTCCTGCTTGACCGCCATGTCGACGAGATCGCGGACGATCGAGTCGACGTCCTTGCCGACGTAGCCGACCTCGGTGAACTTGGTCGCCTCGACCTTGATGAAAGGGGCGTCGGCGAGGCGCGCCAGGCGCCGCGCGATCTCCGTCTTGCCGACGCCGGTCGGGCCGATCATGAGGATGTTCTTCGGCGTGATCTCGCCGCGCATCGATTCCTCGACCTGCTGGCGCCGCCAGCGGTTGCGCAAGGCGATCGCGACGGCGCGCTTGGCGCCGGTCTGGCCGACGATGTGCCGGTCGAGCTCGGAGACGATCTCCTGCGGCGTCATGCTGGACTTCACGGAGCCCCCACGCTTGCAGCTGACGCCGCGGCGCTGCCCCCCGAGGGGGCGCGACCGGGCTTGGGAGCGGCCCGGCGCCCGGTCATGGAGCCCCCACGCTTGCGGCTGACGCCGCGGCGCTGCCCCCCCCGGGGGGCGTTCGCACCTTGGGGCGGCCCGGCGGTGCTCATTCCAGCGTCTCGATCGTGTGATTCTGGTTGGTGTAGATGCACAGGTCGGCGGCGATCTCGAGCGAGCGCTTGACGATGTCCTGGGGCGCCATCTCGGTGTGCTGGAGCAGTGCGCGGGCGGCGGCGCTCGCGAACGAGCCGCCGGAGCCAATGGCGACGATGCCGTACTCGGGCTCGAGCACGTCGCCGTTGCCGGTGATGATGAGCGACGATTCGCGATCGGCGACCGCAAGCATCGCCTCGAGGCGGCGCAAGACGCGGTCGGTGCGCCAGTCCTTGGTCAGCTCGATGGCCGAGCGAACGAGGTTGCCCTGGTGCTTCTCGAGCTTGGCTTCGAAGCGCTCGAACAGCGTGAAGGCATCGGCCGTCGCACCGGCGAAGCCGGCCAGCACCTGATCGTGGTGCAAGCGGCGGACCTTGCGTGCGGTCGCCTTGACGACGACGTTGCCGAGCGTGACCTGTCCGTCGCCGCCGAGCGCCACGACGTTGCCGCGGCGCACGCTGACGATCGTCGTGCCGTGATAGCTGTCCATCGGGACGAGATTGTGGCGCGGACGGGCCGATTCAAGCGGCGGCCGGCCGGGCGGCGATCAGACGGTCCGTACCTTGACCGTCGCGTGCTCGTTGATTCCCATCGCGCCGTAGAAGAGGGCGACCATCCGGTGCGCCTCGATGAAATTGACGGTGCGGTTCTCGCTGCGCCGCGCCAGCACCCAGTTGAGGAGGTCGCCGGCGGCGATGAAGTCGACGCGGATCAGGCGCGCGCACGAGACGTTGACGATCGTCGCCTTGCCGAGCTCGGCGTCGAGCTTCTTCAGCGTCATCGCGATGTCGCCGACGAGCTGGCCCGAGAGCTCGACCGTCGCGACCTCGACCATTGCCGGGTCGTCGGTCAGCTGCGACTCCAGGAAGCTCGTCGAGACGTCGCTCACGAGCGTCAGGGGCGGCACCGTCGTGCCCTGGTTCGAACCGCTGATGCGCACGACGCAGCGCGCCGATTCCCACGACGGCGGCGAGACTTCGTAGGTCACGCAATAGTCGATCGCTGCCTCGTCGAACTGGTCGGGGCGGTTCGTCATGCGCAGGGCGTCGAGGCGCAGCTGCCAGTACGCCGGGTCGGCGTCGCGCACCCCGGTCGGCGCGGCCTCCTGGAGGACGACGAAGAGCCGGTCGCCGGAGAGCCAGCGCATGTCGAGATCCTGCGGGATCCAGCTGCGGAAGAGCTCCGACAGACGCGCGCTCGCCTCGGCGTCGATCGTCTGCAGCGCGCCCCAGTCGAAGACCCAGGGCAAAGGCATTTGCAGCGCCAGCGACGCCAGCTTGGCGACGCCGTCGGCGTCGAGGTAGTTCGGGCAGACCCAGCCGACCTCGCCTTCGATGCGCGAGCTCTTCGGCCGCTCCTCGCTCGCCGCCTCGGCGACGAGCTTGGGCATCGAGAACCACTGCGGCGCCGACCAGCCGAACTGCTGCGCGTAGTCGAGCGCCAGGCTCTCGAACTTGTGCTGCTGCCCGGTGGCGCGGTAGAGATCGAACAGGACGAGCCAGGTCTCGGCGTGCTGCGAGCGCGCTCCGCCCGGCCCGGTCAACGACGCCAACGCCTGCTCGCACTGTTCGAAGTCGGCGTTGGCGAAAGCGATCACGGCTTCGTCGAGGTCGGGGTCGTGCGCGACCTCGGCATTGGTCGCGGTGAACGCCTTGCCGAAAGCCGAGGCCGGCGCCATGTCGAGCCGGATCGGCGCAATCGACGCCGAGCGGGCGGGCGGTGGCGCCGCCTTGGCCGCGGCCGGCGCCGGTGCCGGTGCCGGTGCCAGGACGAAGTCCTCGACGCGTCCGCCGTGGGCCGGCGGGGACGGCGGCGGCACGGGCCGGCCGGTCGCGAAATCGATCGGAACCGGCTGCGTCGCCGCGTTGTAGAACTCCGGGGTACGCACCCGCTGCGTGGTCGCGTAGTTGTCGCCGACCATCTGCTGCTCGATCTCGTCGATCTTGGCCTTGACGCCGGCGTCCTGCCGGGCTGGCGTCTCGGCAGTGCGGGGTTCGGAATCATCGAGTCGCGACGAGCCGAGCGCGGCGAGTTGCTCGCTCGAGAGGCCCTCGCGGCGGACCTTGCGCAGCATGTCGAACTCGCGCTTTCGCACGAAGTCGTTGCGGCGCTTGCGCTCGATCATCGCCTTGAGCTCGCCCTTGGCGTAATCGCTTTCGCGAGTGTCGTCGGTGGGAGCGTCGAGTTCGGCCCATTCCGTGGCGGGGTTAGCCACGAACTTGACGACCTTGCGAAAGAAACTCGTCGTGTCTTTGGGTTCCGCCATCGGTTGTGTCAGAACGCCGCCGAGGCCCGGGCGGCGCGGTATTGCCCTCAGTCGCCGAACATCTTCTGCTTCAGCTCGCGCCGCTGCTGCGCCTCGAGCGACAGTGTAGCCGTCGGTCGGGCGATGAGGCGGCCCAAGCCGATGGGTTCGCCGGTTTCGTCACAGAAACCGTATTCGCCCGATTCCAGCCGAGCCAGCGACTGCGAGATCTTCTTCAGGAGTTTGCGCTCACGGTCGCGGGTCCGCAACTCGAGGGCGTGCTCTTCCTCGATGGTCGCGCGATCGGCCGGGTCGGGGACGATCGAGGTGTCCTCGCGCAGGTGCTCGGTCGTCTCGCCGGCGTTGCTGAGCAGATCGTCCTTCAAGGCCTGCAGCTTCATGCGGAAGAACTCGAGCTGCTTCTCGTTCATGTACTCCGAATCGGGCATGGCGAGCAGCTCGGCGTCGGTCAGGTCGCGGCCGGCCTTCGTCTTCCAGGCGTTGGCGAGCTTCGGGTCGGCCTTGTGCTTTTCCCGCGGCGTGTCGTGTTCGAGCTTGTTCATCTCTCGGGTCGGAGGCCGCGGCGGCGCAAACCGGTCGGCGAACCGGGAGGTCGGAGGGGGCAACGGCGCCTGCACAGGGTTGACGAAATATTTCGGCGTGCCGCGACCGGGCTTGCGCGGCACGACGCCGCTCGGCATCGCAAGCGGCGCGCCCGGAACGAGCGTCGGGACCGGAACCGCCACCTTGGCGGCGACTGCCGCGGGTGCGGCCACCGGCTTCGGAGCGGTCTTCGGCCCCTTGGCCGGCGCGGTCGCCTTCCCTGGTGCGGCAGACTTGCCCCGGGTCGCGCCTCCGGACGGCCTGGCGTGCGCCTTCGCTGCCTTGGCCGGGTGTGCCTTGACCGGGCGAGCCTTGGCCTGCGGTCGAGGGGCGGGCTTCGCGGCGGCTTTCCTTGCCGGCTTGGCAGGCGATTTCTTCGCGGCAGGCCGGGTCGGCGCGCGCGCCGCCTTGGCGGGTGCGGCCTTCTTACCCGCTGGTTTCTTCTTTACAGGCGCCGGTCGCCGGGCGACGGCCTTGGGCGACGACTTCTTCTTGCCAGCTGCAGTGCTCACATTGACTCCTCGCGACGGCGGCTCGACCCCGCATGGCAAGGCGGAAGGGCAGGGCGGTACCGTTTTGGCCGCCGCGGATTGTAGTCACGCTCTACGCGAGCGGCTTTCTCACACGAGGCACTGCTTCAACCCCTGCTCGAGGATCTCGCGCGGCAGGTCGATGCCGATGAAGACCATCTTGCTCGTCTTCTTCTCGCCGGGCGCCCATTTCGGCCCGAGGTCGCTGCCCATCAGCTGGTGCACGCCCTGGAAGATGACCTTGCGGTCGGCGCCCTTCATGTTCAGCACACCCTTGTAGCGCAGCATCTTCGGGCCGTAGACCTGGACGATGGCGCCGAGAAAATCCTCGAGCTTGCCGGCCTCGAACGGCTTGTCGGCGCGGAAGACGAACGACTTCACGTCGTCGTCGTGGGCATGGTGATGCGGATGGTCGCAGTGCTCGCCGTGCTCGTGGTCGTGATGCTCGTGGTCGTGCTCATCGGCATTCAGGAACTCGGGGTCGATCTCGAGCTTCGCGTTGAGGTTGAAGCCCTTCAGGTCGAACACGTCGGCGATCGGCACCTCGCCGAAGTTGACCCGGGTCTGCTTCGCCCGCGGGTTCATGTGCTTGATGCGATGGATCAGCGCCCCGACCGTCTCGTCGTCGACGAGGTCGGTCTTGCTGATGAAGATCTGGTCGGCAAAGCC
>DATMGW010000089.1:0-2341 GCA_035555295.1 Caldimonas sp. | reverse complement strand
TGGCGCCGAGCTCGCGCAGGTGATCGCCTTTCATCGTCGCATCACGTCAGATCAGGCCCCGCTCGGCGAACGAGACGACGCTGCCGCTGCCGACGACCAGGTGATCGAGGACGCGGACGTCGACCAGGGCGAGCGCGCTCTTCAGCGTCTGCGTCAGGTACTCGTCGGCGCGCGACGGCTCGGCGGCGCCCGAAGGGTGGTTGTGCGCCAGGATCACCGCCGCGGCGTGCAGGTCGAGCGCGCGCTTGACGACTTCGCGCGGGTAGACGCTCGTCTGCGTCAAGGTGCCGCGAAACATCTCCTCGAGCGTCAGGAGGCGGCTTTGCGCGTCGAGAAAGAGCACCGCGAAGACCTCGTGGGCGCGCGCACCGAGCTGCAGGGCGAGGTATTCCTTCACCTTGCCCGGCGAGTCGAAGACCGGCTTGGCGGCGAGCTCGCCGGCGACCGATCGGCGTGCCAGCTCGAGCACGGCGGCGACCTCGGCGCGCTTGGCCGGGCCGCCGAGACCCTTGACGCGCTTCAGTTCGTCAGGGCCGGCGCGGAGCAGGCCGGCCAGGCCGCCGAAGGCGTCGAGCAGGTTCTGCGCGAGCTGCAGGACGCTCGTCCCCGCAAAGCCGGTGCGCAGCAGCAGCGCGATCAGCTCGGCATCGGCCAGTGCCGCCGGCCCGAGCGCGAGCAGCTTTTCGCGCGGGCGCGCCGGAGCGGGAATGTCCTTCAGCATGCAGGGTCAAGGCGAGCCGGCTCGTAAAATCCGCGCCAGTCTATTCCCTCGAAAGCGGCCCGCCTTGAATCGTGTCGGCCCCGGATCGTTTCTCACCTTGCACTATCGATTGAGCGGGCCCGAAGGCGTCGCCTACATCGACACCTTCGGTGCCCAGCCGGCGACGCTGTCGCTGGGGACGGGCGAGCTCGCGCCGGCGATGGAGGCGTGCCTGCTCGGCCTGGCCGAGGGCAGCCGCGCCTCGTTCGAGCTCGCGCCCGGCGCGGCCTTCGGCGAGCGCAGCGCGGAGCTGTTGCAGCGCGTGAACAAGGCGCTCCTCGACGAGCAGGGCGACGCCGACGCCGACTACCAGGTCGGCGACGTCATCCGCTTTCCGACGCCCGACGGCAGCGCGAGCTTCGCCGGCATCGTTCGCGAAGTAGGCGATGATGCGCTGCTCTTCGACTTCAACCATCCGCTCGCGGGACGACCGGTGACCTTCGAGGTCGAGCTGATCGGGGTGCTCTGATGTCGACGGTCGAAGAAGTCGTACTGGCCGAGCCGCGCGGCTTTTGCGCGGGCGTCGATCGCGCCATCGAGATCGTCGAGCGCGCCCTCGCCCGATTCGGTCCGCCGATCTACGTGCGCCACGAGATCGTCCACAACACCTACGTCGTCGACGACCTGAAGAAGAAGGGCGCGATCTTCGTCGACGAGCTCGCCGACGTGCCGCCGGGAGCGACGCTGGTCTTCAGCGCGCACGGCGTGTCGCAGGTGGTGCGCAGGGAAGCGGCGGCGCGCGGCTTTTCGGTCTTCGATGCGACGTGTCCGCTCGTCTCCAAGGTGCATATGGAGGTCGCCAAGCTGGCGCGCGAGGGCTACCAGTTCGTCATGATCGGCCACAAGGGCCACCCCGAGGTCGAAGGGACGATGGGCCAGCTCGAGGGCGGCATCCATCTCGTCGAAAGCGTCGACGACGTGGCGCACGTCAATGTCGGCGCCGGGCAGAAGCTCGCCGTCGTGACGCAGACGACGCTGTCGGTCGACGACGCCGCCGAGATCCTGGCCGCGGTCAAGCGCCGCTTTCCGCACGTGCGCCAGCCCAAGCAGCAGGACATCTGCTACGCGACGCAGAACCGGCAGGATGCGGTCAAGCTGCTGGCTCCCGACGTCGACGTGCTGATCGTCGTCGGCAGCCCGAGCTCCTCGAACAGCAACCGCCTGCGCGAGCTTGCCGAGCGCCTCGGCGCCGATGCCTACATGGTCGACGCCGCCGCCGACCTGCGCGCCGAATGGTTCGAAGGCAAGCGCCGCGTCGGCGTCACCGCCGGAGCCTCCGCCCCCGAAGTGCTCGTCGAGGAAGTGGTCAAGCGCTTGCGGGTGCTCGGGGCCGTGTCGGTGCGCAGCTTGCCGGGCGCCGTCGAGACGGTCCATTTCCCGTTGCCCAAGGGGCTCAAGGCGATGGGAGTCGTCTCCCGCTAGCTACTTTCCGGCGCAAACTGCCGTTTTCGCGGCAGCCGCGATCGAGGGTAGGTGGGTGGAGCGAACCCGTACAGTGGTGCTGAGTCGATCGTGGCGGGCTCGAGGCCGGCGACACGTGTGTTGGCCTTGACTTTTCGCTCAGTGTTGATTACCTTAACC
>DATMGW010000088.1:0-4267 GCA_035555295.1 Caldimonas sp. | reverse complement strand
GAACGCAAGGCCGTCGTCACCGTGTCGGCGAATTCGTTCTCCTCGATCCGGTCCCAGACGTTGAAGAGGAACCGGCCTCCGGGAGCGAGCACACGGCGGGCCTCCGCAAAGGCCTTGGCCCTGTCGGGAAAGAACATGACGCCGAACTGGCAGACGACGGCGTCGAACGATTCGTCGGCGAAGGGCAGCTGCAAGGCGTCAGCCTGCTGCCACTGCACGGGGCGCGCCGTGCCCACTTCGGACGCATGGGCCAGCATCGACGCGTTCAGGTCGGTCGCGACGATCGAGACGCCCGGCGCCAGCAGCGCCGCCATCTGCCGGGTCACGACCCCGGTGCCGGCCGCCACTTCGAGGACCCGGCGCGGCGGCTTCGCCGCCAGCCGACCGACCAGGTCCGCCGCGTAAGGCTCGAAGATCAGCGGAACCATCAGCGTTTCGTAGAGCCTCGGGATCGAGCCGGCGAAGGCCCGATCGTTGGCCGAGCTATCCATGACGTCGTCCCCTTCCTAAACTTCCGCGCCGGGCGTGAGCGACGCGGAACCCGACCGCGATCCAAGGGTGCCACAAACCGCCAGTGTCGACGCAGCTCATACGCTCAGATGGGTGCGCAGCAGCACGTCGTCGCGCATCAGGTCTTCCATCGCTCCGTCGAACTTCACCTCGCCCTTCTCGAGGACGACGGCTCGGTCCGAGACGAGGCGCGCGAAGTGCAGGTTCTGCTCCGAAAGCAGGATCGACACGCCGCTCTCCTTCAGCGCGACGATCATTCGCGCCATCTCCTCGACGATGATGGGAGCGACGCCTTCCGAAGGCTCGTCGAGCAGGACCAGGTAGGGATTGCCCATCAGCGTTCGTGCTACGGTGAGCATCTGCTGCTCGCCGCCGCTCATGCGGCCGCCCGGCCGATCGGGCATCGCGCCGAGGTTGGGAAACAGCGCATAGAGCCGCTCCGGCGTCCACGCGGGAGCGCCGTCGCGCGCCGGCTGGCGCGCAACGGCCAGGTTCTCGCGCACCGTCAGGTCGGTGAAGATGCGCCGGTCCTCCGGGACCCAGCCCAGGCCGAGGCGGCCGATGCGATACGCCGGCAGACCCGAGATGTCGCGACCGCGAAAAGCGACGCGGCCGCGCTTTTTCGCCAGCAGGCCCATGATCGCTTTCATCGTCGTCGACTTGCCGGCGCCGTTGCGGCCGACCAGCGCGACGCACTCGCCGGCGCCGACCGCGAGGCTCACGCCGTAGAGGATCTGCGCCTGGCCGTACCAGGCGTCGAGCGCGCTCACTTCAAGCATGACCGGCCTCGACCGCAGTGCGCCCGAAGGTCGTTCCGCCGCCGAAGTACACCTCGCGAACGCGCTCGTCGTCGCGCACCGCGGCGGGCGGACCTTCCGCGATCAACTCGCCGCGCGCCAGGACGATGATGCGATCGGCGTGCGCGAAGACGACGTCCATGCTGTGCTCGGTGAAGAGCACGCCGATCGATTGCTCGCGCGCGAGCTTGCGGGCGAGCGCCATCAGGTCGTTGCGTTCGCGCGGCGCCATGCCCGCGGTCGGCTCGTCCATCAGCAACAGGCGCGGCCGGTGCGCCAGCGCGATCGCCAGCTCGACGCGCTTCACGTCGCCGTAGGCGAGCACGCTGGTCGCCCGCTCGACCTGCGCCGCCATGCCGACGGCGTCGAGCAAGGCGACGGCCTCGGTGCGGAACTGGGTTCGCGCCGGCCGCCAGAAGCTGCCGACAAGGCCGGCGTGCGAAAGGAGCGCGAGCTGCACGTTCTCGACGACGGTCAGCGAGGCGAAGACCTCGGCGATCTGGAAGGTGCGGCCGACGCCGCGGCGCCAGATCGCCTCGGGTTTCAGGCCGACCAGCTCGTCGCCGCCGAGGCGCACCGATCCGGCGTCGGGCGCGAGCTGGCCGGAGACCATGTTGAAGCAGGTCGTCTTGCCGGCGCCGTTCGGGCCGATCAGGGCCAGCATCTCGCCGGCGGCGAGGTCGAAGCTCACGCCGGCCACCGCGCGCACGCCGCCGAACGATTTCGCGAGGCCGCGCACCGCCAGCAGTGGCGCCCCCTCTCCCGCTTGCGGGAGAGGGTTGGGGTGAGGGTCGTCGATGTGCACGCCCCTCACCCCGGCCCTCTCCCCGCCGTGCGGGGAGAGGGGGTCACGCCGTCGTCGCGCATGAAGAGCTTCTTCAGTCCGCCGGCGACGCCGAGCGGAAAGACGAGCACGAGCGCGAGCATGACGATGCCGAGCAAGGCGCGCCAGTAGTCGGTCTGGCGCGCCACCGTGTCCTGCAGCCAGGTGAAGAGCGCCCCGCCGACCCAGGGACCCGAGACCGCCTGGACGCCGCCGAGCAGGACCATGACGAGCCCGTCGACCGACTTGCCGACGCCCAGCGTCTCGGGCGAGATCGTTCCCTTGGCGAAGGCGAACAGCGACCCGGCGAGCCCGGCCACCGTTCCGGCGATGACGAAGGCGATCCACTGCAGGCGCGGCACGGCGATGCCGATCGCAGCGGCGCGCAGCGGCGAATCGCGGCTCGCGCGCAATGCGAGTCCGAACGGCGCGTGCAGCATGCGCACGAGCAGGCCGCAGCCGGCGATCGTGCAGGCCAGCGTCAACAAATAGTACGCCGGCCTTGGCGCGAGCCAGGGTGAAGGCCAGATGCCGACCAGGCCGTTGCTGCCGCCGGTCAGCGCGTCCCACTGGAAGACGACCGACCAGACGATCTGCGCGAAGGCGAGCGTCAGCATGGCCAGGTAGACGCCCGACAGGCGAACGCAGAACCAGCCGAAGACGAAGGCGCCGAGCGCGGCGAGGAGCGGCGCGAGGACGAGCGAGATTTCCATCGGCAGGGCGAGCGCCTTGAAGCACAGCGCCGCGCCGTAGGCGCCGAGGCCGAAGTAGGCGGCGTGGCCGAAAGAATGCATTCCGCTCGGGCCCATCAGGAAATGCAGGCTGGCGGCGAACAGCACGGCGATCAGGACGTCGATCGAGAGGACGACGACGTAGGGCGCGGGGGCGTCGAGCAAGGCGACGAAGGCGAGCGCGGTGAGCGCCATCCAGCCGGCGCGGCGCCAGTCGACGGGCAACGGCCGCAGCGGCGCCTCGACCGCGCCCTCGCTGCGCGCCGCCGCCTGCGCCTTGCCGAACAGCCCCCACGGCCGCCAGACGAGGACGACCGCCATGACGAGAAACTCGGCGACCAGCGTCAGCCTGCTGAGCGGAAACGGCGTGCCGAAGACGTCGATCGATCCGGCGGCGATGCAGAAGGCTTTCACCATCGCGACGAGCCCCGCCGCGACGAAGGCGCCGAAGATCGACCCCATGCCGCCGACGACGACGACGACGAAGGCCTCGCCGATCAGCGCCAGGTCGAGGTTGAGGTTGGCCGGCTCGTGCGGCATCTGCAGGGCGCCGCCGAGCGCGGCGAGGAAGGTGCCGAGCGCGAACACCGAGGTAAAGAGCCAGCGCTGGTTGACGCCGAGGGCGCCGACCATCTCGCGGTCCTCGGTCGCGGCGCGAACGAGCAGGCCCCAGCGCGTGCGCTTCAGGAGCAGCCAGAGCGCGCCCAGGACGACGGGGCCGACGAAGATCGAGAACGCGTCGTAGCTCGGAAAGAGCCGACCGAGGACCTCGACCGCGCCTTTCATTCCCGGCGCCTTCGGGCCGAGCAGGTCTTCGGGGCCCCAGAGCCAGAGCGCCGCGTCGCGGATCACGAGGACGAGCGCGAAGGTGGCGAGCAGCTGGTACAGCTCGGGCGCGGCGTAGAGACGGCGCAGCACGAGCATCTCGATGATCGCGCCGAGCAGGGCGACCGCGAGCGCCGCGACGAGCACGCCGCCCCACCAGCCGAGCGGCCCGGCGGCGCCGAACGCGGCGGTCAGGGCGACCGCCGCGTACAGGCCCAGCATGTAGAACGAGCCGTGCGCGAAGTTGACGACGCGGGTCACGCCGAAGATCAGCGAGAGCCCGCTCGCGACGAGGAACAGCGCCGACGCCGAAGCGAGACCGGTGAGGATCTGCAGGACGACCGACGACAGCGTCATCCGCGAATCAGTCGATCGCCCGGAGCTTCTTCACCTCTTCGTCGCTCGGCAGGACCTTGGCGCCGTCGATATAGGCGTAGTCGGTCATCACGCCCTTCTGCCCCTCGAGCTTGGTGCGTCCGAGGTAGGCGCCCATCGTCGACTGGTGGTCGAGGGCGCGGAAGGTGACCTTGCCGAACGGAGTCATCACCGGCATGCCGCTGAAGGCGGCGATGAGTTTTTCG
>DATMGW010000087.1:0-17020 GCA_035555295.1 Caldimonas sp. | reverse complement strand
GATGCGCAAGCCCGAAGACAGGCGGGTGATCGCCGAAGTCAGCGCATTGGCCGTCTTGGAGACGTTGTTCTGCGCGGTCAGCGACGAGATGTTGGTATTGATTGACAACATGGAAAAAAACTCCTGAGGTTGAAGAAACTCGGCACAAGCGCCGTCATTGCCAGAGCGAAAGCAGATGCCTTGCGGCATTCGTCTTCGCTTCGAGCAGCCGGCGGTGTTTAGCCACCGGCCTGCTGCGCCCGTCGTCCGTCTTCCTCTGTTGCCGCTATGGGGCTCGCGCCCTTCGCAACACCTTCGGCCTCTGACTCCGGACCCCGGATCGGATTGCTCCTCCCCGTTGCTGGGGTTATCGGTGAGCGCTTTTCGCAACTTGAGCGAAACGGCCCCCAAAATTTCCCGACTTCGTATCCAGGAGTCGAGGCGTGGCTGCACCGGAACTCCGCTTTATCGGCGGCGGCGTTGCCGGCTGAAGGGCTCCTGTTCTTGCCGCGTTCCGGTGTTTGCGTCGATCCGGAGCCCACCGAACGAGACTTTCGGCACGGCGCAGCGACAGGGGTAGGAACTTGCCTGACAGGGCGCTTGGAAGAAGCTGGACTCAAGCGACCGAGATGGCCTGATGGTTCCGCCCATCTCCTGTCTTCAGAATCCATCCCATCGCAAGGCAGAGACTTTGCAACGAGAAGCAACCTGAAGTTACCGGAGCCAGAGATGAACGTCGAACAGATCCTGAACGAGATTCGCGAAGCCAACCTGTCCTATCTGATGCTGGCGCAAAGCCTCATCCGCTCGGACCGCGAACAAGCCCTCTACCGACTCGGCATCAGCGAAGAGAGCGCCTCGCTCATCGCCTTGCTCACTCCGGCGCAGATGATGAAGATCGCCGCCGGCAACACGCTGCTGTGCCGCTTCCGGATGGACGACGACATGGTCTGGGGCCTGCTCACCAACCATGGCAAGAGCGCCGCCAACGACAGCACGAATCGGCTGCACGCCTCGATCCTGCTGGCCGGCCGCCATCAGGAAGCGGCCTGAGCCGGGGCGATCATGCGTAGCAAGAGCATCCTCACCGAAGCCAAGCAGATCAGCCGCGCCGTCGCGCTGATCCAGCTCGGCTGCCGGCTGCAGGTTCTCGAATCGGAAACCGACCTGTCCTACGAGCGGCTGCTGCGCCTGTACAAGGAAGTGGCCGGCAAGTCGCCGAGCAAGGGCCAGCTGCCTTTCTCGACCGACTGGTTCATGACCTGGCAGCCGAACATCCACGCCTCGCTCTTTCTCAACATCCACGAGTACCTGAACAAGGCGGCCGAGATGGACGAGATCGACGCCGTCATCAAGGCCTACCAGCTCTACCAGGAGCAGACGACGGCGCAGGGCCTCGAGGCGCTGCTGTCGGTGACGCGCGCCTGGCGCCTCGTCAAGTTCGTCGACAACGGCATGCTGACCATGACGAAATGCTCGAAGTGCGGGGGCCAGTTCGTCACCCATCCGCACGAAATCGCGAAGCACTACGAATGCGGCCTGTGCAGCCCGCCGGCGCGTGCCGGCAAGGGCAAGGCGCTGGGCTCGATCCGCATGCACTGAAAGGGCTAAAGATTCCTCAAGACCTGCCGAAAGACAGGGTTCTCTGGTTTTCTTGCTTGTCTCCTCCAGCACATTCTGTGCTTTGAATGCGGGTCCCTCGGGGCCCGCCTTTTTTTGTGCGTGGCGCAGCCGGCGCGGCGTTTGCGATCGATCAAGGCCGCGCGGCGGCATGCTCAAGTGACCCGGTGCCCCAGCCGATATATGGCACGTCCCGGAAGGCTTGTTTGTCCGCGGGCGCGTACCGGATTCACATCACCATGGTTGTCCTGATCGGCTACGGCGTCGCACTCGGCTGCATCTTCGGGGCCTTCATCCTGCATGGCGGCAACATCGGCGTCATCCTGCACGCTCTGCCGACCGAGCTGATGGCCATTCTCGGCGGCTCGCTCGGCGCCTTCTCGGTGAACAACCAGCCGAAGGTGCTGAAGGCGACGCTCGCCGCGATCCCCGGCGTGCTGAAGGGCTCGAAGTATTCGAAGGCGCGCTACATGGAGCTGATGGCGCTGCTCTACGACATCCTGCAAAAGGCCAGGAAGGAAGGCCTGATGGCGATCGAGAAGGACGTCGAGGACCCGGCGGCGTCGCCGATCTTCCAGAAGTACACGGTCGTCGGCTCCGACCATCACGTCGTCGAGTTCATCACCGACTACCTGCGCATGATGGTCTCGGGCAACCTGAACTCGCACGAGATCGAAAGCCTGATGGACAGCGAGATCGAGACCCATCACAACGAGGCGCACGGGCCGGTCAACGCGCTCGCGCGCCTGGCCGGCGCGCTGCCGGCCTTCGGCATCGTCGCGGCGGTGCTGGGCGTGGTCAACACGATGGGCTCGGTCGGCCAGCCGCCGGCGGTGCTCGGCGGCATGATCGGCTCGGCGCTGGTCGGCACCTTCCTCGGCATCCTTCTCGCCTACGCGGTCGTCGAGCCGCTCGGCGGCCTGATCGAGCAGAAGGTCGATGAAGGCTCGAAGGAGCTGCAGTGCATCAAGACGACCCTGCTCGCCAGCATGCAGGGCTATGCGCCGCAGGTCGCGGTCGAGTTCGGCCGCAAGGTCCTGTTCTCGAAGGACCGGCCGACGTTCTCGGAGCTCGAAGGTCACGTCAAAGGGAAGAAGGCGTAATGGTCGCCCGGTTCATGGGGGCGCACGGCTCCGAAAGCAACTGACATGGCCGGCGACTCCAAGAAGCTCCAGCCGATCATCATCAAGCGCGTCCGCAAGGGCGGGCACGGCAAGCACGGGGGGGCCTGGAAGATCGCCTACGCCGACTTCGTGACGGCGATGATGGCGTTCTTCCTCCTGATGTGGCTGCTCGGCTCGACGACCGAGGGCGACAAGAAGGGCATCGCCGATTTCTTCAACGCGCCGTTGAAGGTCTCGCTGGTGGGCGGCACAGGCTCGGGCGACTCGTCGTCGGTGGTGCGCGGCGGCGGCGCCGACCTGACGCGCTCGACCGGCCAGGTCAAGGACGGCGACGTCCAGGCCAGGCGCCGCCTCCTCAACCTGAAGGCGCTGCAGGCCGAGCAGAAGCGCGCCGAACTGGCGCGCCTCGAGGCGCTCAAGCAGAAGGTCGAGCAGGCGCTCGCCGCGAGCCCGAAGCTGGAGGCGATGAAGTCGCAGATCCGCCTCGACATGACTCGCGACGGCCTGCGCATCCAGATCACGGACGAGCAGAACCGGCCGATGTTCGACAGCGGCAGCGCCGTCGTGAAGCCCTACATGCGCGAGCTGCTGCACGAGATCGGCCACGTGCTGTCGGACGTGCCGAACCACATCACGCTGGAAGGCCACACCGACGCGCAGCCGTTTTCCGGCGGCGAGCGCGGCTACAGCAACTGGGAGCTCTCGAGCGACCGCGCCAACGCGTCGCGGCGCGAGATCGTCGCCGGCGGCTTGCCCGACGACCGCATGCTCCTTGTCCAGGGCATGGCCTCGAGCAAGCTGTTCGTTCCCGAGGATCCGGCCAGCCCGCTGAACCGGCGCATCAGCATCATCGTCATGAACCGCGAGGCCGAAGAAAGGCTGCTGAAGCTGCCCGGCCAGGGCGATGCCGACCTCGCCGCCGCCGCCGAGGCGGCGCTGGCGAATCCGTCGCCGCCGCCGCTGTCCGGGCGCTAGCGCGGATCGTCCGAGTCATGCGCGTCCTCATCGTCGACGACTTCTCGACCATGCGCCGGGTCCTGCGCGGCCTGCTGCGCGAGATGGGAATCGACGCGGTCGACGAGGCCGCCGACGGCGTCGCCGCGCTCGAGCGGCTGCGCGGCTCCGAGTTCGACTTCGTCATCACCGACATCGGCATGCCGACGATGAACGGCTTCGAGCTGCTCGCGGCGATCAAGAAGGACGAGCGCCTGCGCCACCTGCCGGTGCTGATGGTGACGGCCGAAGCGAAGAAGGACGACATCGTCAACGCGACCCGCAAGGGCGCTGCCGGCTACATCGTCAAGCCCTTCACGCGCGCCGTTCTCGAAGAGAGGTTGCGCCGATCCGCGCCTCGCCTCTTCGTCTCGGAGTAAGACCCATGGAAGCACCCACTCGCCATGCCGTCCTCGTCGCCGAAGACAATGCGATCAGTCGGGACATGCTGATGTTCCAGCTGGAGGTGCTCGGTTTCGAGGCCGTCGCCGCCGAGGATGGCGCCGCAGCGGCCCGGGCCTGGCGCGAAGGCGACTTCGCGCTGCTGCTGACCGACCTGCAGATGCCGGGTCTGGACGGCTACGAGCTCGCGACGCTGATCCGTAGCGAGGAATCGGTGCAGCGGATGCCGATCGTGGCGTTGACGGCGACCGCGGCGAACGAGGAAGCCGATCGCTGCGTAGCGGTCGGCATGAACGGCTGCCTGACCAAACCCGCCAGCCTCGCGACGCTTCGCCGCGTCGTCGACCGTTGGATCGGGCCCGCTGCAACGATCGCGCTTGTTGCCGCTGACCCCGGATCCGGCGGCGCGACGTGAACGGGAGCCCGAGAGGCGCACGCATCCTCGTCGCCAGCGACAACGCCGACGACGCAGCGCAGGTGCAGCGAGCGCTCGTCGACGAGTTCGACAGCGTGGAGATTTCATGGCACCCGGAGCTGGCGATCGCCGACTTCGAGCGCGTCATGCCCGATGTCGTCGTTCTCGCGTTCGACATCGTCGAGAAGTCGCAGCAATACTGCCTCGGCCTGCTGCGCCTGAGCAAGGTGGCGCACGCGCATCCGCACCGCACCGTCATTCTCTGCGGCAAGGACGATCTGGGCTCCGTCTTCGACCTCTGCAAGAAGGAGTATTTCGACGACTACGTCCTGTACTGGCCGCAGGCACACGACGGCCTGCGTCTCGCGATGTCGGTATGGAATGCCTGCCGCCGGGCCGGCGGTTCGAACGAGCCCGGGTTGGGCACGCCGGAGATCGCGGCCCACGCCGAGAGTGCTCTCGAGCTCGGAACCGTCGTCGGTCGCCGGATCGACGACGGCATGCGACACGTCGACGCAGCGCAGCGCTCGCTTGCCGGCGTCGGGCGCGACCTGGGCTCGACGCGCGCGCACGACCGCGCCAGGCCGGCCCTGGCGGCGGCGAGCGAGCGTCTCGACCAGATGTCGGCGTGGGCGCAGGGCTTCCGCGACGAAGTCGCGCCGCGCGTGGCCGACGCTCGTGCGCTCGCCGACAAGCTGCAGCCGGAGCGGCCGGTCGTTCTCGTCGTCGAGGACGATCCCTTCGCGGCGAAGCTGATCGCCAAGACGCTCGAGAAGCAGAGTTTCGATGTCGCGCACGCGTCGAACGCGCCGGGTGCCCTTGCCCGGCTGCGTTCGCTCAAGCCCGCGGCCATCTTCATGGACGTCAATCTGCCCGGAATGGATGGGATCGCTCTGACCGGGTGGCTGAAGACGAGCCCGGCGCATACGCACATTCCTGTGATCATGCTGACCGGGGATGCTCGCCGGGAAACGATCGCGCGCAGCATGGCCGCAGGCGCCGTCGGCTTCATCGTCAAGCCATTCACGCGCGAAGGGTTACTCGCCAAGCTGGCGCCATTCGTGCATTGAGGCACGGCACTTTCCAGCCAACCACGCGTCGCGAGGGGTCAACGCGACCTTTCGACGGCTTGCGCGTGCCATGCTCGAAGCGGCGAACAGGAACCAGCCCATGAGCCTCTCGAAGTTCTCTCGCGCGGCCCCATCCATCCCGGCGCGCTGGTTCTGGCTGTACGCGCTGTTCGCCCTGGTGATTGCCGCCCTGGCGGCCATGGCCATTGCCTCCTCCTTCGCTCAGCAGCACCGCGGCGAGGCCTTGCGCATCGAGGCGATCGCCAATCTGCGCCTGGAAGAGATCGGGTTCTGGTTCAACGATCGCAAGAGCGAGGCGAAGTTCGTGGCCACCAGCAAGGAAATGGCCGCGCTGTTTCTCCGCTGGCGCGACGACGCCGATCAGTCGAGTCGCGATCGCATGCTCACGCGCCTCATCGAATTCAGGATATTCAACGATCTGCACAGCGTGCTGGTCGTCGACGAGCAGGGCGACGTCATTGCGGCCGAGCCCGGGGTCGCACTCGAAACCTCGGCCGAGTTGAAGGCCGCGGCGCGCCTCGCCCTGGCCAGCGGCGAGATGCAAATCTCGGACATCTACGGCTACGGCGGTCCGAGCCCGGCGCCGCGCCTCGACGTCGTGGCACCGTTCAACGCGACCGGCACGCCGGCGCGCGGCGCCGTGGTGCTGCGATCGGACCCGAACGACTACCTCTTCCGGACCCTGCGCGCATGGCCGGTGCCCAGCTGGAGCGCGGGCTCGGTGCTCGTGCGGCGATCGGGCGACCGTCTGTTCAGCATCTTCGGTGGGCCCAGTGTCGCGATGGCGACGCCCGGGCTGTTGGCCGCGCAGGTCATCGGCGGCAATGCCGCTACCGGTGTCGCGATCGAGGCGCACGATTTCACCGGCAGGCCGGTCCTCGGAGTGGTGGATCCGGTCCCGGGAACCGACTGGTTTCTCGTCTGCGCGATCGAACAGTCCGAGGCGTATGCCCCGGCTTGGCACGACGCGGAATGGATTGCCGGCGTGGCTTTCATGTTGCTGCTCGCCGGCGGCTTCGGCCTCTATGCCTTCTACGCGCGCCTGGCGCTGCAGCAAGGCGCGTACGCCGAACAGGCGGAAAAGCTGCGCGCCCTGCAGTTGCTCGAGTCGATCGCCGCCGGCTCGACCGACGCGATCATCGGCAAGACGCTGACGGGAACCGTCAGCAGCTGGAACCCGGGTGCCGAGCTGCTGTTCGGCTACTCGGCCGGTGAGATGCTCGGCCGGGACATCAAGGTCCTCATCCCGCCGGACCGGCTTGCCGAGGAGGATCGCATCATCGAGGCCGTCGGTCGAGGTGAGCGAGTCTCGAGCCTGGAGACGGTGCGCCTGCGCAAGGACGGCCAGTTCGTGCCGGTATCGCTCAACATCTCGCCGATCAGAGACGCTTCGGGGGCGGTCGTGGGGATTTCGAAGATCGCCCGCGACATCACCGAGCGCACGAGAACGGAGGCGAAGCTGCTCGAGTCTGCAGCCTTCGTTCGCGCCGTCGGCGACTCGGTCCTCAATCACATGGCGGTGCTCGATCGAAACGGCGTCATCGTCACCGTCAATGTGGCGTGGGAGAAGTTCGCGCTGGACAATGGTGCGGATTCAGGAACCTTGCCCCGCTGGGGCGCCGGCGCCGACTACCTGGCGGTCTGCCGCAGCGCGACCGGAGCCTCCGCCGACGAGGCGATGGCGGCGGCCGAGGGGATCGAGTCTGTCCTCGCCGGCAAGCGCGAGAGCTTTGCGCTCGAGTACAGCTGCGACTCGCCCACTGAAAAGCGATGGTTCCAGATGAGCGTCACGCCACTCAAGGCGTCGGCGGGCGGGGCGGTGGTGGTTCATTCGAACACCAGCGAGCGCAAGCGTAACGAGGCCGAGCTCGAGCGGCATCGGCTTCATCTCGAGGAAATGGTCGCCGAGCGATCGGCCGACCTGGTCCAGGCCAATCACGCCCTGTCCGACGCGGAAGCGTTCTTGCGCATGCTGGCCGACCACATCCCGGGGCGGATCGCGTACTGGAATCGCGACACGACCTGCGGCTTCGTCAACCGCGTCTACTGCGAATGGTTCGGCCTGACGCGCGAGGAGCTCATCGGCCGGACGATGGAGGACGTTTTCGGCCGCGAGCGCTACACCAGGGGTCGGCAGTACATCAGCGCCGTGCTGGCCGGCGAGCCGCAGCATTTCCAGTGGGGTGACAAGAAGGCCGATGGTGACTTGACCTATACCTCGATTCACTACATCCCCGATTGGAAAGGCGACGAAGTTCGCGGGTTCTTCGCGCTGGCCTCCGACATCTCCGAGATGAAGAAGGCCGAATTGCGCCTGCATCTCCTGAATCAGGAACTGACCGACGCGCGCAATCGCGCCGAAGCGGCAACGGTCGCCAAGAGCGCGTTCCTCGCCAACATGAGCCACGAGATCCGTACGCCGATGAACGCCATCATCGGCCTGACGCATCTGCTGCGGCGCGACATCCGCGAGCCGGCGCAGCGCGGCCGGCTCGGCAAGGTGTCGGACGCGGCGCAACACCTGCTCACCGTCATCAACGACATCCTCGACCTGTCGAAGATCGAGTCGGGCAAGCTGAAGCTGGAGGCTGTCGATTTCGCCCTCGACGCGATGCTGATGCGCACCTTCTCGCTGGTCGCCGACGCGGCCCGCGCCAAGGGGCTGGAGCTCGTCGTCGATACCGATGGCCTGCCGCGCCAACTGCACGGAGACGTCACACGGTTGTCCCAATCGCTCCTCAACCTGCTCAGCAACGCCGTCAAGTTCACCGAGAAGGGGGCGGTGAGCGTGCGCGCCGAGGTGGTCGAGCGGTGCCCGGATTTCCTGCTCGTCCGTTTCGCGGTTCACGATACGGGCATCGGCATCGCCGCGGACAAGATCACGTCGCTGTTTTCGGCATTCGAGCAGGCCGACGGCTCGACGACGCGGCGCTTCGGTGGCACCGGGCTGGGCTTGTCGATCACGCGGCAGCTTGCCGCTCTGATGGGCGGCGAGTCCGGCGTGCAAAGCGAGCCGGGGGTCGGCAGCACCTTCTGGTTCACGGCCCGGCTGACTCACGCCTCACAGGCCATTCAGGCGGCCGACGACAACCTGCTCAGGGGCTTGCGCTGCCTGCTCGCCGATGACCTGCCGGAAGCACGCGAGGCGCTCGGCGAGATGCTTCGCCAGCTCGGCCTGCGCGTCGACCTCGTCGCCTCCGGCGAGGAGGCGCTCGACTTCGCCGATGCCGCCGACGCCACCGGCGACCCGTATGCGATCGCCGTGCTGGACTGGAGGATGCCGGGCATCCACGGGGTCGAGACCTGCCGTCGCCTCACCGCCGGCGGGCGTCGCTCCGACCTGCGGTGCGTGATCGTGACGGCGCACGACGACGCGACGATGTGGGGCGCGGCGGGGGAAGCGCGAATCCGCCACGTGCTGCTCAAGCCGGTCTCGGCGTCGGCGTTGCACGACGCGCTGACCGATGTCCTCGCCCCGGTGCCGGGCAAGCGCGCCCGGCACGGTTTGCCATCGCCGCCGAGCGGCGCCGCGTTTCGCACGCTGCAGGCCAATCGTCGCGGTGCCCGCGTGCTGCTCGCCGAGGACAACCTCGTCAACCAGGAGGTCGCCGTCGAGTTGCTGTGCTCGGCGGGGCTGCGCGTCGACATCGCCGGCAACGGAGCCGAGGCGGTGCGCATGGCGCAGGCGCACGCCTACGACCTGATCCTCATGGACGTGCAGATGCCCGAGGTCGACGGCTTGCAGGCGACGCGCGCGTTGCGGGCGATGCCCGGTCAGCAGGCCGTGCCGATCATCGCCATGACCGCCAACGCCTTCGACGAGGATCGCGAGGTCTGCCTGGCCGCCGGCATGAACGACCACGTCGCCAAGCCGGTCGACCCGGACGCCCTGTACGCGACCTTGTTGGGCTGGCTACCGGCGCGGGCCGATCAGGTTGGCTCCTCGGCGACCAAAGTCGATCTCGACCCGGTTCCCGACAAGGCTGCGGCGGCACCGGTCGGGCTGCGCGCGCGGCTGGCGACGATCGAAGGATTCGACGTCATGCGCGGGCTCGAGCTCTTCGACGGAAACTTGAAGGTCTACCTGCGCGTGCTGCGCCGTTTCGTCGCGGTCTACGCGCAAGGGATGCCGGAGATCGAGACGTCGCTCGCTGCCCATTCCTGCCCCGGCCTGGCGGCCGCCGGCCACTCCCTTCGCGGTGCAAGCGCGTCGATCGGCGCAACCCGCATCGAGCAGATGGCGTCGCAACTCGAGACCCTCGCCGGGGCGGACAGCGCAGACGCCGATCCGGAAGCGGCGGCCGCCGAGTTGCAGACGTTCCTGATCGACACCGTGCGAAGGATCGAAGGAGTCCTCGAGGACGAGGCGAGGGTCGCTGCGTTGCAGGAAGCCTGAGGCGTCAGGCCGGGCTATTGGCAAGCGTCTCGACGATGCATCGGTCGACGGCATCCATGGCCAGCTCGAACCGCTGGCGGCGCTCGATGATCTCGCTCCCGCGTCCCGCGCGGCTGGCGTCCTCGAGCTCCGCGCACAGGTCGGCGAGTGCCAGGGCACCGACCGATCGCGACGACGCCTTGAGCTTGTGCGCCACGGCGCCGACCCCGTCGGTGTCGTGCGCGCCGCAGTAGCCGATGATTTCCGCCGCTTGCATGCGCGCCGAATGGAGGAACTCGGCGAGGAACTCGCGCACCGTATCCCTGTCGTCGCTGACCAGGCTCTTCAGGACCGAGACGTCGACGGCGGCGCTGGTGCCTCCGTATCGTGTCACGGTGGAGGTCGAGCCGACGCCTTGCGTGACCGACGGGTCGTCGGGAGGAACGAGGTATGGCATCTGGCGGTGCGTTGCATAGGCATGTCGGTGCTGCGCAGTGAAACTCGAGCCGGGGCGGGCCGTGTCTTGAGGGGGGCGGCCTTGCCGGCACCCGCCCAAAGGAAAGCGCGGCCCGGAGGCCGCGCCTGGAATCGCCAGCGGTGCGCGATCTACCTCGGAAGCAGCACCTTGTCGACGACGTGGATCACGCCGTTCGACTGGACCACGTCGGGGATCGTGACGTGCGCCATGCCGCCCGATTCGTCGGCCAGCATGATCGTGTTGCCCGCCTTCGTCGCGGTGAGCGTGCCGCCCGAGACCTCGGTCAGCGCGGCCTTGCCGCCGCCCGCGTCGATCGCCTTCGACAGCGCCGCCGCATCCATCTTGCCGGCGACGACGTGATACGTCAGCACCTTGGTCAGCTGGCCCTTGTTCTCGGGCTTGAGCAAGGTGTCGACCGTGCCGGCGGGCAACGCGGCGAAGGCCTCGTTGGTCGGCGCGAACACGGTGAACGGGCCGGCGCCCTTGAGCGTGGGCACCAGGCCCGCGGCCTTGACGGCGGCGACCAGCGTCGTGTGGTCCTTGGAGTTGACGGCGTTGTCGATGATGTCCTTGCTGGAATACATCGGCGCGCCGCCGACCATGACCTGCGCGGAAGCCGTCAGTGCGACGGCGGAGAGGGTCGCGGCGAGGGCGACCGCAGCTACTTTCAGGAGTCTCATTGCTTGTCCTTCGATGGAGGTTGGTGGAAGAGGAGTTTTCTGGCCTTGGCGCGGCGGGGTCGCTGCGTCCTCGGGTAGCGGCATCTACGCGCCGGATCCGGATCCGGATGCGCGACGGCGCTGCCTCTCGCGCCCGGGTGCAGCGCCGCGAATTGCGCGGCGTTCCGGTCGCTTATCCGCCTCAAGTTCCGCGGATGCCCCGGAACAATCGTCGCCAGCAGCAGCTTTGCCATGGCCGACACTTCCGCACAGGACAAGCAACTTCCCGCGTCGCAACGCCGGCTCGAGAAGGCGCGCGACGACGGCCAGGTCGCGCGCTCGCGCGACCTGGGCCACTTCACCGCCGTCGCCGCCGGCAGCGCGCTGATCGCCGCCGCCGCGCCGCACGCGGCGTCGGCGCTGCGCGACGCCGTCGCCGGGTCGCTGCGCTTCGATCGGACGCAGGCGCTCGGCACCGGGGCGATGGCCGACCGGCTCGGCGAATGGACCGCGACCTGGGCCTGGGCGGCGCTTCCTTTCGGCGTCGCGATGGTCGCCGTCGCCGTCGCCGGCAGCCTGGCGATGAGCGGCTGGACGTGGACGGTCAAGCCGCTCGGACCGAAGTTCGCGTTCCTCGATCCGCTCGCCGGAATCGGCCGCGTCTTCTCGAAGCACCAGTTGCTCGATGCGATCAAGGCCAGCCTGCTCGCCTTGGTGCTCGGAACGATCGGCGCGGCCTGGCTGAAGGCGCACGCGATGGATTTCGCCGGCGTCCTCGCCTTGCCGCTGCCTGCGGCGATCGCCGCGTCCGGCGGCGCAATCGCCGGCGGCCTGGGCTTTCTGATCCTGGCTCTGGCCGCTTTCGCCGCCGTCGACGTGCCGCTGCAAAAGGGCCTGCACGCCGCGCGCCTGAAGATGAGCCATCAGGAGCTCAAGCAGGAGCACAAGGAGCTCGAGGGCAACGCCGAGATCAAGACCAAGGTGCGCACGCGCATGCGCGAGATGACGAAGCGCCGGATGATGGCCGCGGTGCCGAAGGCCGACCTCGTCGTCATGAACCCGACGCACTACGCCGTCGCCCTCAAGTACGACGACAAGACGATGGCCGCGCCGCGCGTCGTCGCCAAGGGGGCCGACCTGCTCGCCTTGCGCATCCGCGACGTCGCGAAGGAAAGCTCGGTCCCCGTGCTCGACGCGCCGGTGCTGGCGCGCGCCCTCTACGCGCACGCCGAGCTCGACCGCGAGATCCCGACCCGGCTCTTCGCCGCCGTCGCGCAGGTCCTCGCCTACGTCTACCAGCTGCGCTCTGCGCTCGCCGGCAAGGCGGCGATGCCGGACGAGCTGCCGGCCCTCGACGTGCCGGCCGAGCTCGACCCGCACGCCGCGACCTTCACCCCGGCGCTCGCGGCCCGCCGCAGCATCTGACGGACCGACGCATCGCCATGAACGAACTGATGCAACAGCTCCAGGCCCGTCTCGGCCCGAACGCGAAAGCAATCCGCGCCCTGATGGCGCCCCTCGTCGTCGTGATGATCCTGGCGATGATGGTGCTGCCCCTGCCGCCGTTCGCGCTCGACATCCTCTTCACCTTCAACATCGCGATGGCGCTGATGGTGATGATGGTCGCCGCCTACATGGTGCGGCCGCTCGACTTCGCCGCCTTCCCGGCCGTGATCCTGCTGACGACGCTGCTTCGCCTGTCGCTCAACGTCGCCTCGACGCGCGTCGTCCTGCTCGACGGCCACACCGGCTCGGCCGCCGCCGGCAAGGTGATCGAGTCGTTCGGCCACTTCCTGATCGGCGGCAACTTCGCGGTCGGCCTGATCGTCTTCGCGATCCTCGTCGTCATCAACTTCGTCGTCGTCACCAAGGGCGCCGAGCGCATCGCCGAGGTCGGCGCGCGCTTCACCCTCGACGCGATGCCCGGCAAGCAGATGGCGATCGACGCCGACATGAATGCCGGCCTGATCGACGAGAAAGAAGCGAAGCGCCGGCGCGCCGAGGTGGGCGACGAGGCGGAGTTCTTCGGCTCGATGGACGGCGCTTCCAAGTACGTCCGCGGCGACGCGATGGCGGGGCTGCTCATCCTCTTCATCAACATCATCGGCGGTTTCGTCATCGGCGTCGCCCAGCACGACCTCACGGCGTCGCAGGCGGCCGACAGCTACATCCTGCTCGCCGTCGGCGACGCGCTGGTCGCGCAGATCCCGGCGCTCCTGATCTCGGTCGCCGCGGCGATGGTCGTCTCGCGCGTCGGCAAGGGCACCGACGTCGGCAGCCAGATCACGAGCCAGGTGTTCTCGTCGCCGCGCTCGCTCGCCGTCGTCGCCGGCGTGCTCGGCGTGCTCGGTGCGATCCCCGGCATGCCGCACCTCGTCTTCCTGATGCTTGCCAGCGGGCTCGGCTACGGATCGTGGCTGCTGCACGAGCGCCAGCTGCGCGCGAAGAACACGCCCAAGCCGCCGCCGCCGCCGCCCGAAGCGAACGCCGAGGCGAGCTGGGACGACCTGCAGCCGATCGACACCTTGGGTCTCGAGGTCGGCTATCGCCTGATCGCCCTCGTCGACAAGGCGCGCCAGGGCGACCTGCTCGCGCGCATCAAGGGCGTGCGGCGCAAGTTCGCGCAGGACGTCGGCTTCCTGCCGCCGCCGGTGCACATCCGCGACAACCTCGAGCTCAAGCCGAGTGCCTACCGGTTGACGCTGCGCGGCGCGATCGTCGGCGAAGGCGAGGCGTTCCCGGGCATGTGGCTGGCGATCAACCCGGGCGGCGCGACGACGCCGTTGATCGGCACGACGACGACCGACCCGGCCTTCGGCCTGCCCGCGACCTGGATCGAGGAGCGGCAGCGCGAAGCTGCGCAGATGGCCGGCTTTACCGTCGTTGATTGCTCGACCGTCGTCGCCACCCACCTTTCACACTTGATGCAACTGCACGCGGCGCGGCTGCTCGGCCGCGTCGAGACGCAGCAGCTCGTCGAGCACGTCACGCGGCTCGCGCCCAAACTGATGGAAGACGTCGTCCCGAAGATGGTCGGCATCGCCGCCTTGCAGAAGGTGCTGCAGCTGCTGCTCGAAGAGGGCGTGCACATCCGCGACATGCGCTCGATCGTCGAGTGCCTGGCGGAGTTCGCCGCAACCGTCACCGATCCGGCCGAGCTCGCCAAGCGGATCCGCGTCCACCTGGCACCTTCGATCGTGCAGCAGATCTACGGGCCGACCAAGGAGCTCGAGGTCATCGCCATGGAGCCCGAGCTCGAGCGGATGGTCACCCAGGCGCTCAACTCGCCGCACGGCGCGGCGCTCGATCCGGGCGTCGCCGACACGCTGAGCCGCAGCGCCGCCACCTCGGCCAAGCGCCAGGAAGACCTCGGTCACCCGGCGTGCCTGCTCGTTCCCGACCTGATCCGTGCGCCGATGGCGCGGCTGCTCAAGCGTGCCGCGCCGCGACTGAAGGTGCTGTCGCACAGCGAGATTCCTGAAACCCATTCGATCCGCATCGGCTCGATTATCGGAGCATCAGCATGACCCCGATGGCGCCTCACATTCGTTCGCTGCCCCCCCGAGGGGGGCTCGCCTCCCTTGAGGCGGCTCGGCGGGAGGCGACATGAACGTCAGACGCTTCACCGCCCGGACCTCGCGCGAAGCCCTTCGCCAGGTCCGCGAGGCTCTCGGCGAAGACGCCGTTGTGCTCTCGACCAAGCCGGCCGGCGCCGGCGTCGAGGTGCTGGCGATGGCGCCCGAAGGCATGCGCCAGGTCGAGCAACTGGCCGGCGAAGCGACGCTGCCCGACGGATCGCGTACCGAGCCCAGTCTCGACGCGAGCAGCGTCGAGCAAGACGTGGCGCGGCTGCAGATGAGCACGCTGTCGTTCCAGGACTACGTGCGCACGCGGATGCTGAAGCGCCGCCAGGCGGCGATCGATGCCGACGCGGCGACCCTCACCCCCGCCCTCTCCCGCGAGCGGGAGAGGGAGAAGAGCGCGCGGGTCGACGTGCGCGTGGAAGACGTCACCGAATTTCCGGGCGAGCGCTCGGCGACGCCAGCGGAGATCTATGCGGCCGCCGCCGCCGCCTCTCGCGACAAGGCTGAACTCCCTCTCCCGCTTGCAGGAGAGGGTAGGGCTGAGGGCCGCGCCGGAGCGCTCGAGCAGCGCATGTCCGAAGGTCGCCCTGCCGCCGCATTGCGCGAGCCGCCGGCGACCTCCGATCCGATCCGCGTTGCCGCCGCGAGCGCTTCCTTCGACGCGATCGACGCGCATCGCGACAAGCTCGAGGTGCTCGCCGAGCTGCGCTCGATGAAGGGCCTGATCGAGGAGCGCTTCGGCGCGCTCGCCTTCATGGAAAAGCTGCAGCGCCGCCCGGCCGAGGCGCGCCTGTCGCAGAAGCTGCTCGACTGCGGCTTCTCGCCGGCGCTGATCCGCAAGATCGCCGAGGGCCTCGCACCCGACATCGCCGACGAGTCGGCGTGGGCGGCGCAGGTCCTCGAGCGCAACCTCTCGGCGCAAGGCGGCGAGCTCGGCCTCGAAGACCAGGGCGGCGTCTTCGCGCTGATCGGCGCGACCGGCGTCGGCAAGACGACGACGACGGCGAAGATCGCCGCCGCGTTCGCAGCGCGCCACGGCGCCACGAACCTCGGGCTCGTCACGCTCGACGCCTACCGCGTCGGTGCGCACGAGCAGCTGCGCGCCTACGGCCGCATCCTGGGCGTTCCGGTGCACACGGCGCACGACCGCGCCTCGCTCGAAGACCTGCTCGAGCTGCTCGGCGCGAAGAAGATGGTGCTCATCGATACCGCCGGCATGGCGCAGCGCGACACGCGCACCCGCGAGCTGCTCGAGATGCTCTCGCATCGGCGCGTCCAGCGCCTGCTCGTCGTCAGCGCCGCCTCGCAGGGCGAGACGATCGAGGACGTGATCGTCGCCTACCGCGCCGCGACCTGCGCCGGCATCGTGCTGAGCAAGATCGACGAAGCCGTCAAGCTCGGGCCGGCCCTCGACGCGGCGATCCGCCACAAGCTGAAGATCATCGGCGTCGCCAATGGCCAGCGCGTTCCCGAAGACTGGCATCACCTGTCGGCGATGGCGCTGGTCCAGCGTGCGCTGCGCGGCGGCGGCAGCTCGGCGTGGCGCTTCGACGCGAGCGAGATGAACCTGGTCTTCGCCGCGCCGCACGGCACGGCGGCGTCCGCTGCGACGCTCGCCGCATGAGCGCCGCTACAACGTCGCTGCTTGCTTCGAGCCACGTCCAGCCATGACCTCGCCGATCGACCCGCGCAACGACCAGGCCCAGGGCCTGCGCCAGATGTTCGCGCACGCGCGCGTCCGCTTCATCCCCGTCGTCTCGAATCCGCACATCGGCTTCGGCGGCGTCCTGCTCGAGCGGCTCTGCACGGCCTTCGCCGAGCGCGAGGCGACGACGCTCGTCGTCGACGCCGCCGAGCGCGCCGGCGAGGCGGGCGAGATGGCGCTTGTCGACCTCGGCCAGTGCATCGAGCGGCTGTCCGAGCGCGTCTCCTACCTCGCGGCGCGCGGCCTGCCGCTGCGCTTCGTCGACGCCGCGGGATCGACCCGCGCCTTCCTGCAGCGCGTCGCCGAGGCGGCGCCGCAATGCGAGGTCGTCCTGGTCCACGCGAGCGCACCCGAGCTGTGCCGGCTGTTCTCGCAGAAGCGCGCCGGCGCCGCCTGGAGCGAAGCGCCGTGCCCGATCGTCCTCGCCGAGGATCACCCGGAGAGCGTGACGCACGCCTATGCAGCGACCAAGCTGCTGGCGCAGCGCGCCGGCCTCGTCGTCTTCGACCTCGTGCTCGGCGCCGCGCCGCAGTCGCCGCGCGCCGACCGCATCGCCAGCCAGCTCGCCTCGTGCAGCGACATCTTCTTCGGCGGC
>DATMGW010000086.1:0-9291 GCA_035555295.1 Caldimonas sp. | reverse complement strand
ACACCTGGAATGTCTACGTGGCCGCCAACGGCACGCCGGTCGCCACGGCCGGCGGCAACCCGGCGGCGTCGACGACGATCACGTTCCCGACCAACGGCGGTGCGCCGACGGCGCCAGTCGGCACCGTCGCGCTCGACATCCCGTCGGTCACGAACAGCGTCGGCGCGACGACCGTGCCGATCGCTGGCGTCGCCCTCGACGTCTCGGGCGCGACGCAGTACGGCGCCCAGTTCGGCGTCACCGCGCTGACCCAGGACGGCTACGCGCCGGGCCAGCTCACCGGCGTGCAGTTCGAGGGCAACGGCATCATCACCGCGACCTATTCGAACGGGCAGACCAAGCCGGCCGGGCAGCTCGAGATCGCCAACTTCCGCAACCCGCAGGGACTCGAGCCGACCGGGGGCAACGGCTGGGTGCAGACGGCCGCTTCGGGCAGCCCGATCCTCGGCGTTCCGGGCAGCGGCAATCTGGGAATGCTGCAAGCCGGCGCCCTCGAGGAATCGAACGTCGACCTGACCGCCGAGCTCGTCAACATGATCACGGCGCAGCGCGACTACCAGGCGAACGCGCAGACGATCAAGACCGAAGACCAGGTCATGCAGACGATCGTCAACCTGAAGTGAGCTCGGGGGCAGGACTCGCGTGACTCAGCAAACCGGCGCTAGGCGATGGACCGGCTGATCTACCTGTCGATGTCGGGCGCGAAAGCGACGATGCAGCGGCAGGAGACGCTTGCCAACAACCTCGCCAACGTCTCGACGGTCGGCTTTCGCGCCGAGCTCGCGGCGTTTCGCGCCGTGCCGGTCGAGGGCGGCGGCGCCAGCACGCGCGTCTACGCGCTCGAGTCGACGCCGGGCTACGACGCGACTCCGGGAGTCGTGACCGCGACCGGGCGCAATCTCGACGTCGCCATGAAAGGCGGCGCCTGGCTCGCCGTGCAGGGCCTCGACGGGACCGAGGCCTATACGCGCGGCGGCTCGCTAGACATCGCCGCCGACGGCACGCTGACGACGTCCTCGGGGCTCACCGTCCTGGGCGACGGCGGCCCGATCCAGGTTCCCCCGGATACGGCGGTCAGCATCGCCAGCGACGGCACGGTCAGCGCGACGACGGCGGCCGGCCGCAGCAACTCGATCGGCAAGCTCAAGCTCGTCACGCCCGAAGCGCCGCTGACGCGCGGCACCGACGGCCTGTTCCGTGGCGCAGACGGCGACCTGTCGGCCGATGCGACGGCGCGCGTCCAGGACGGCGCGCTCGAAGGCTCCAACGTCAGCGCCGTCGAGACCATGGTCGGGATGATCGCCGCAGCACGCCAGTTCGAGGCGCAGATGAAGTCGCTCTCGACCGCAGAGAGCAACGACAAGGCGGCGCAGCAGCTGTTGTCGGCGAGCTGATTCTTCGGCGCAGAAGCTCGTCGAGCCTCGCGCGGCGCCGTCACCGACGGACTTGCGGGAGCGGTCCGGCAATCGCCCTAAGATGGTCGCCCCGACCGACCGCAGGGGCGCTTGCCGTGAAGACCTCCAAGAGATACCGATTCGAAACCCTGGCCGTGCACGCCGGTCATAGCGTCGACCCGGCCACCGGTGCGGTCGTCGAGCCGATCCATCTTTCGACGACCTTCGAGCGAGGGGCCGACGGCAGCTACCCGCACGGCTTCCTCTATTCGCGCAACCACAACCCGAACCGCAACGGTCTCGAGGCAGCGCTGGCGGCGCTCGAAGGCGGAACCTCGAGCGCGGCCTTCGGCTCCGGGCTGGCGGCAGTGACGGCGATCTTCCAGGGCCTGCAGCCGGGCGACCACGTCGTCGCGCCGACCGACATCTATCACGGCACGGCCAACGTGCTGAAGCACCTGTTCGCGAAGTGGCAGGTCGGCGCCACCTTCGTCGACATGACGAACCTCGACGCCGTGATGCGGGCCGTGCAGGCGAAGACGCGGATCGTCTGGATCGAGACGCCGTCGAACCCGTTACTGCAGTGCGTCGACATCGCCGCCGCCGCCGACATCGCGCATCGCGCCGGGGCGCGCGCCGTCGCCGACAACACCTTCGCCTCGCCGGCGCTGCAACGCCCGCTCGAGTTCGGCTGCGACCTGGTGATGCACGCGACCACCAAGTACCTCGGCGGGCGCAGCGACGTGATGGGCGGCGTGGCCATCACGCGCGCCGACGACGATGCCTTCGCCCAGGTGCGAACGGCGCAGTTGTTCGGCGGCGCGGTGCCGTCGCCCTTCGATTGCTGGCTGCTCATGCGCAGCCTGCCGACGCTCGCCTACCGCATGCGGGCGCACTGCGCCAACGCGCGCCGGGTCGCAGCCTTCCTGCGCGCACACCCGAAAGTCTCCGCGGTGCACTATCCGGGCCTCGAAGACAACGCCTTTCACGCCGTGGCGAAGAAGCAGATGTCGGACTTCGGCGGCATGCTGTCGTTCGAGACCCGAGGCGGCAAGGACGCGGCGATGAGCGTCGCCGCGAACGTCGAGGTGTTCACTCGCGCCACCAGCCTGGGTGGCGTCGAAAGCCTGATCGAGCACCGTGCGTCGATCGAAGGCCCCGAGAGCAGGACGCCGCAGGGGCTCCTCCGCGTGTCGGTCGGGCTCGAGCATGTCGACGACCTGATCGACGATCTGGCGCAGGCGCTCGATCGTTGCCCCTGACCCTTTACCTGGGAGTTCCGCCATGCGCGTCGGTGTACCGAAAGAGATCAAGAACAACGAATATCGAGTCGGCCTGACGCCGTCGAGCGTTCGCGAGTTGCGCACGCACGGCCACGAGGTGCTGGTCGAAGCCGGTGCCGGGACCGAGATCGGTCTCGACGACGAGCAGTACCGACAGGCCGGCGCGGCCCTGGCGCCGACCGCCGCGGCGATCTACGCCTGGGCCGACATGATCGTCAAGGTGAAGGAGCCGCAGCCTGCGGAATGCCTGCTGCTGCGCGAAGGCCAGATTCTCTACACCTACCTGCACCTGGCGCCCGATCCCGAGCAGACGGCGGCGTTGTTGAAATCGGGCGCCGTCTGCATCGCCTACGAAACGATCACCGGGCCCGGCGGCGGTCTGCCGCTGCTCGCGCCGATGAGCGAGGTGGCCGGACGCATGGCGATCCAGGCCGGCGCCGCCTACCTCGAGAAGTCCAAGGGCGGCATGGGGCTGCTCCTCGGCGGCGTCCCCGGCGTTCCTCCGGCCCATGTCGTGATCCTGGGCGCCGGCGTCGTCGGAACGAACGCGCTGCAGATGGCCGTGGGCCTCGGCGCGCGCGTCACGATCTTCGACCGCAACATCGATCGGCTGCGCCACCTCGACCTGATCTACGGCAATCGCGTCGAGACGGCGTACTCGACCGCACATGCGCTCGACGAAAGGATCCCCGAGGCGGATCTCGTCGTCGGCGGCGTGCTGATCCCGGGTGCGGCGGCGCCCAAGCTGGTCACGCGGCAGATGGTCGCCGGAATGAAGAAGGGAGCGGTCGTCGTCGATGTCGCGATCGACCAGGGCGGCTGCTTCGAGACGTCGCATGCGACGACGCACGCCGATCCGACCTTCGTCGTCGACGGCGTCGTCCACTACTGCGTCGCCAACATGCCCGGAGCGGTCGCGCGCACCTCCACTTTCGCCTTGAACAACGCGACGATCGGCCCCGCCGTGGCGATCGCCGACAAGGGCTGGAAGCGGGCCGCCGCCGACGATCCGCACCTGCGCGACGGGCTCAACGTCGTGCAGGGTCACGTGACGCACGAGGCGGTCGCGCGCAGCCTGGGGTGTGCCTACGTGGACCCGTCGCAACTGCTGGTCTGATCAGTGGCCTCGCTCGAGCGCTGCGCCTGAGGGCGCGGCGGCAGAACGCCGCGGAAAGACCTCGTTCCGGGACATGGGGTGCGGTGTGGTGGAAGCGCTTGCCGCTGCCGTCAATATCGCTTCGAGTCCCGGGCATCGTGCCGAGTTGATCGCCGACAAGGTCGCGCGAACGGGAGGCGCTCACACTGCAAAATGAGATCGAGTGTCCCAAGCCCTTCCATGAACAAGTGTCACGGCGAATGCGACCGAACCGCCGCGCAACGGAAGGGGGGTCGGATGCCGACTCTAGCCGGCGTTCTGATGCTGGCGCTCGCCGTGCAAGGTTGCGCGTCGTTGCGCTCGCATCATGGCGCCGTCGAGGCAGGCGATGTACCCGCCCGATGGTCGGTTGCCGGAGGCGTCGCGGCGAACGGACCCTCGCCGCTCGTGCTGTGGTGGACGCGCTTCGGCGACATGGAGCTCACGGCTCTCGTTGATCAGGCGCTGCGGGCCAACACCAGCGTCGCGGGCGCCCAGGCTGCTCTGCGCCAGGCCGTGGCGCTGCGCGATGTGTCGGCGGCCGGATTGTTGCCGGTGATCGCAGGCTCGGCATCGGCACAACGCAGCACCGGTCGCAATGGCGCCGGCAACAGCGTACAGGCGGGCCTGGACGCGAACTGGGAGGTCGATGTCTTCGGTGCCAACCGGAGTGCGCTGCGCGCCGCCGAGTCGACAGCTCGCGCCAGTGCCGCAAGCCTCGGCGACGTGCGCGTCTCGATCGCTGCCGAAGTGGCGCTCGAGTACATCGCGTTGCGCAGCGCGCAGGCGCGCCTGGAGATCGCCCGTGCCAACCTGGTCAGCCAGCAGGAGACCTTGCAGTTGACGCAGTGGCGGCTGCAGGCGGGCCTCGTCACCTCGCTCGAGGCCGAACAGGCTCGCGCCGCGGCCGAACAGACGAGCGCTCAGCTGCCGACCCTGCAGGCCAGCATCGAGCAGAGCAGCCATGCGCTCGCCGTGTTGACCGGCCGGGCGCCGGCGGCCTTGTCGAACGAACTGGCTCCGCCAGGTGTCGTGCCGCAGGCCGCAGACGATCTGGCGTTGCGCATCCCTGCCGAGACGCTGCGCCAGCGGCCGGACGTCAGGGCCGCCGAGGATCAGGTCGCCGCCGCCGTCGCCCGCGCCGACCAGGCCGATGCGGCACGCTGGCCGACCTTCCAGCTCGGTGGTTCGGTGGGCCTGAGCGCGATGACGCTGGGCTCGCTGGCCAGCGGCGCCTCCGTGATCAGTGCGCTGGTCGCCAGCGTCTCGGTTCCGGTGTTCGACGGCGGTGCGGCACGTGCCCAGGTACGCGCCCAGGAAGCCGCGCTCGACCAGGCGCAAGCGACCTATCGCAGCGTGATATTGACGGCACTCAAGGATGTCGAAGACGCGCTTGTCGCCCTCCGCGGCGACCGCGAGCGGCTGGCCCACCTGGAGCAGGCCGCCGAGGCCGCTAGCAACGCCGCGCTGCTGGCGCGCCAGCGCTATGGCAGCGGGTTGGTGGACTTCCAGATCGTCCTGGAAACCCAGCGCACCCAGCTCAGCACGCAGGACGGCGTCGCCAGTGCGCGTGCCGACGTCAGCGCCGACCATGTGCGCCTGTACAAGGCGCTCGGCGGAGGCTGGGTTCCCGACCCCGGCGACTCGACTCCGGCCGCCGCCGACAGCGCTGCGCGCGCGCCCCGCTCATGAGTTCCCGCACTGCTGCCGAGAGCGTCGCCCCGTCGCCGGGAGTCGAATCGAAGAATGAACTCGCCGTCTTGCTCGACGAGCCCGCGGCGCGCCCCTGGTACCGGCACGCCGCGTTGTGGGGCGGGGTCGCGGGGCTGGCGATCGCTGCCGGCGCGCTGTGGTGGTGGCAGCAGCGGCAGGCCGCGGACGCGGCGCCGAGCTACACGACGCAGGCTGCGGTGCGCGGCAATCTGACGCTGACCGTCACCGCCAACGGCACGCTCCAGCCGACGCGCTCGATCAGCATCGGCAGCGAGCTCTCGGGTACCGTGACGAAGGTCAACGTCGACGTCAACGACAAGATCAGGAAAGGCCAGGTCCTGGTCGAGCTCGACACCGCCAAGCTGCGCGACCAGATCCTGCGCTCGCGTGCGTCGCTGGCGGAATCGATCGCCAAGGTCGCGCAGACCGTCGCCACGGAGAAGGAAGCGGCAGCCAACCAGGCGCGCCTCGAGGAAGTGGCTCGCATCTCCGGTGGCAAGGTGCCGTCGAAGGCTGAGCTCGACACCGGCCGCGCGACGCTCGACCGGGCGATCGCCGACGAAGCGAGCGCTCGTGCCAGCGTCGACGATGCCCGGGCGGCACTGTCGACCGACGAGACGAACCTGTCGAAGGCGTCGATCACTGCGCCCTCCGACGGCGTCGTCCTGACTCGCAACGTCGATCCGGGCAACGCCGTGGCGGCGTCGCTGCAGGCGGTGACGCTGTTCACGGTCGCCGAGGACCTCAAGCAATTGCGCCTGTGGGTGTACGTCGACGAGGCCGACGTCGGGTCGGTCGCGGTCGGGCAGGAGGCGACGTTCACCGTCAGCGCCTACCCGAGCCGGAACTTCCCGGCGCGCGTGACCCGCGTCGGCTACGGCTCGACGATCACCGACAACGTCGTCACCTACCTGACCTACCTCGACGTCGACAACGGCGACCTCAGCTTGCGGCCCGGGATGACGGCCACCGCGACGATCACCGCGACGCAGCGCAAGAACGTGCTTCTCGTGCCGAACAGCGCGCTGCGCTTCGCGCCGATCGACGCCGCCGCCGCCAGGCCGGCGGCCAGCGGCGGCATTGTGGCCAGCCTGACGCCGCGCATGCCATCCAGGAGCGGCACGCGCAGTCCGGCAGCGGCCGGCGCCAGCACGGCGGCCGCGCGGCAGGTGTGGGTGCTGCGCGATGGCAAGGCCGTGCCGCTGCCGGTGACGCCCGGCATCAGCGACGGCCGGATGACCGAGATCACCGGCGGCGAGTTGCAGGCTGGCATGCTGGTGATCACCGACCAGAAGGCCATGGCCGCCAAGTGAGCACAGCAGCCGGTCTGCCCCTGATCCGCTTGCGCGGAGTGACCAAGGTCTATGGCAGCGGCCAGGCCAGATTGACGGCGCTCGCCGGAGTCGACCTCGACGTCGTCGCCGGCGAGTTCGTCGCCATCATGGGCCCGAGCGGCTCGGGCAAATCGACCGCGATGAACATCCTGGGCTGCCTCGATACGCCGAGCAGCGGCCAGTACCTGTTCCAGGGCGCGCATGTCGAGACCTTGTCCCGAGACCAGCGAGCGCGGCTGCGGCGTCGCTACCTGGGCTTCGTGTTCCAGGGCTTCAACCTGCTGGCGCGCACCTCGGCGCAGGAAAACGTCGAGTTGCCGCTGCTGTACCGCGGCGAGACCGCAGCCAGGCGGCACGCGGCCGCGGCCCGGGCGTTGCAGTCGGTGGGCCTGGGCGGGTGGGAGGACCACACGCCGGCCGAGTTGTCCGGCGGGCAGCAGCAACGGGTGGCGATCGCCCGCGCCATCGTCACCGAGCCGGCGGTCGTGCTGGCCGACGAGCCCACCGGCAATCTCGACACCCAGCGCAGTCGGGAAATCATGGTGCTGCTGCGCGGCCTGAATCTCGATCACGGGATCACCGTGCTGATGGTCACGCACGAGCCCGACATGGCGGCCTATGCCAGGCGGCTGGTCCGCTTCGTCGATGGCCGCATCGAGAGCGACGCGGCGAATCCGCACCCCGTCGTTTTCGATGAGGCGACGCCCCCGGCAGCAACGGCAGGGGCGACGTGATGCTGCTGAACACGCTGTTCCTCGCGCTGCGTTCGATCCGCCGCAACCTGCTGCGCTCGTTCCTGACGATCCTGGGCATCGTGATTGGCGTCAGCGCGGTGATCACGATGGTCACGCTCGGCCATGGCGCCACGCAGGCGGTGCAGATGCAGATTTCGAGCCTCGGCACCAACCTGCTGATGGTGCGGCCGGGCCAGCGCCAAGGGCCGGGCGGTGGGGGCGGCGGCGTCGGAATACCGTCGTTCAAGGAAGCCGATGCCGACGCGATCGAGGCGCAGATCGGAGGCGTGGCCGCGGTGGCACCCGAAGGGCGCTCCAGCGTCACGGTGGTCGGCAACGGCCGCAACTGGGCGACCAGCGTGACCGGCAGCAGCAACGCCTGGTTCGCGACCGGCAACTGGAAGCTGGCCTCGGGCCGCACGTTCACCGACGACGAACAAAGCGCCGGCGCCGCTGTCTGCATCGTCGGCGAGACGGTGCGGCGCGAGATCTACGGCGCAACGCGCGGTCTCGGCGAGCAATTGCGCATCAAGCAGTTCTCGTGTGAGGTGATCGGCGTGCTGGCTTCCAAGGGCCAGGCCGCGATGGGCAACGACCAGGACGACACGGTCGTCGTGCCACTGCACACGCTGCAGCGCCGCGTCACCGGCAACCAGAAGGTCAACACGCTGCTGGTGTCGATGGAGGACCGCAGCGACAGCACGCGCCTGAAGGCCAGCCTGCGCCAGTTGCTGCGCGAGCGCCGCAAGCTGGCCGAGGGCGACGACGACAATTTCAACGTGCTCGACACGCAGCAACTCGCCGAGACGCTATCCGGCACGACGCAGGTGATGACGACGCTGCTCGGCGCGGTGGCCGCGGTGAGCCTGCTGGTCGGGGGCATCGGCATCATGAACATCATGCTCGTCAGCGTGACCGAGCGGACCCGCGAGATCGGCCTGCGCCTGGCCATCGGCGCGCTCGAGCGCGAAGTGCTGCTGCAGTTCCTGATCGAGGCGGTCACCCTGGCGGCGCTGGGCGGCCTGGTCGGCATCGTGATCGCCACCGTCGCGTCGTTCGTGTTTGCCGACGTGATGGGGGTGCCCTACCTGTTCGATCCGACCATCAACCTGTTGTCCTTCGTGTTCTCGGCCGCCATCGGCGTGCTGTTCGGTTACTTCCCGGCACGGCGCGCGGCGCGCCTGGACCCGATCGAGGCGCTTCGACACGAGTAGCGCGCGAGCGGCCAGACGACGCGTGAGCGGCGCGTTCAGCCGGACGCCGCCGTCGGGACGCGGTGATCGAAGGCCGAGCGCACGCGCTCCGGCGTCAGCGGCAAGCGCAGCACCCTTGCCCCGGTCGCATCGAAGACCGCATTGGCGATGACCGCTCCGGCAGTCGTGATCGACGGCTCTCCGCCCCCCTGCGGCGCCAGATCGTCGTTCTGGACGAGCACGGCTTCGACGCGCGCAACCCCGCTGAAGCGCGGGATCTCGTAGCTGTCGAAATTGCGGTCGAGGATCTCGCCGCCGCGGAACCGCAACTCCTCGCCCAACGCATACCCGAGGCCCATCGTGATGCCGCCTTCGATCTGCATCTTCGCGCCTTCGGGGTTGACGACGATGCCCATGTCCTGCGCGCAGACGATGCGCAGCACGTGGACCCGGCCGGTTGCCGGATCGACCTTCACCTCGGTCATCGTTGCGACATGGGTTCCGG
>DATMGW010000085.1:0-4064 GCA_035555295.1 Caldimonas sp. | reverse complement strand
GCACTCGCCGGCGAGCGCGGCCTCGACCTCGACCTGCACGTCGACGAGTCGAGCGACGCGCGCTCGCGCACGCTCGCGCGCGTCGCGCGCACGGCACTGCGCCAGGACTTCGCCGGTCGCATCCTGTGCGGCCACTGCACGGCGCTGGCCCTGCAGAGCGACGAGCTGATCGAGGCGACGATCGCCGCCTGCCGCGATGCGCGCATCGACGTCGTCAGCCTGCCGACCGTGAACATGTACCTGCAGGACCGCAGCAGCGAGCCGCGCACGCCGCGCTGGCGCGGCGTGACGGTGCTGCACGAGATGAAAGCGCAAGGCCTGCGCGTCGCGGTCGCCGGCGACAACTGCCGCGACCCTTTCCACGCCTACGGCGACCATGACATGCTCGATACCTACACGCAGGCCGTGAAGATCCTGCACCTCGATCACCCGCTCTCCGACTGGATCCGCGCCGCGACCGAGACGCCGGCGGCGATCATGGGAATCGACGCCGGCGTGCTCGCCGCGAAGGCGCCGGCCGACCTGCTCGTGCTTCGCGCGCGCAACTATTCCGAGCTGCTGTCGCGCTCGCAGTTCGATCGAGCCGTGCTGCGCGCCGGCCACGCGATCGACACGCGGCCGCCCGACTATCGCCTGCTCGACGACCTGATGACGACCTGAAGGGCGCAGCGATGCAGGTTCACGCTTCGGTCTTCAAGGCCTACGACATACGCGGCGTCGTCGGCCGAACGATCGACGAGCGCTTTGCCGAGCACCTGGGACGCGCCTTCGGGAGCGAAGCGATCGCCGCAGGCGAGCGCGCCGTCGCCGTCGGTCGGGACGGGCGGCTCTCCGGGCCGGTCTTGGCCGCCGCGCTCGTCCGCGGCCTCGCATCGACCGGCCTCGACGTCGTCGATCTCGGCGCCGTGACGACGCCGATCGTCTACTACGTCGCCGCGACGCGACGCGAGCACGGCTGCTCGAGCGGCGTGGTGGTGACAGGCAGCCACAACCCGAAGGACGACAACGGCTTCAAGATGGTGCTCGCCGGGCGCGCCCTCTACGGCGAAGACATCCAGCGCCTGCGCCGCCGCATCGAAGCCGAAGACTATGCGAGCGGGCGCGGCCGCCACGCGGCGATGGACGTCGTCGCCGAGTACACCGCGCGCATCGTGGGCGATTGCCGCCTGCAGCGGCCGATGCGGGTCGCCGTCGATTCGGGCAACGGTATCGCCGGTGCCTCGTCGCCCGACGTGCTGCGTGCGCTCGGCTGCACGGTCGACGAGCTGTACTCGCACGTCGACGGCAATTTCCCGAACCATCATCCCGACCCGAGCAAGCCCGAGAACCTGGCCGAGCTGATCGCGCGGGTCGCGCGCGGCGACGCCGAGATCGGGCTGGCCTTCGATGGCGACGGCGACCGGCTCGGCGTCGTCACCAAGGACGGTGCGATCATCTACGCCGACCGCCAGCTGATGCTCTTTGCGCGCGACGTCCTGTCGCGCCACGCCGGCGCGCCGATCCTGTTCGACGTCAAGTGCTCGCAGCGCCTCGCCCCGCTGATCCGCGCCGCCGGCGGCGAGCCGGTGATGTGGAAGACCGGACACTCGCTCATCAAGGCGAAGATGGCGGAGCTCGCGTCGCCGCTCGCCGGCGAGATGAGCGGCCACATCTTCTTCGGCGAGCGCTGGTACGGCTTCGACGACGCGACCTACACGGCGGCACGGCTGCTCGAGATCCTGAGCCGGAGCGCCGACCCGAGCGCCGTGCTGAACGCCTTGCCCGCCGGCTTCAGCACGCCCGAGCTCAACGTCGCCTGCGCCGAAGGCGAGCCGGCCGAGGTCGTTCGCCGCTTGCAGGCCGAAGCACGCTTTCCGGGCGCCCGCGAAGTCGTCACGATCGACGGCGTGCGCGTCGAGTACGACGACGGCTTCGGTCTCATCCGTGCCTCGAACACGACGCCGGTGCTCGTGCTGCGCTTCGAAGGCGCTACGCCCGAGGCGCTGGCGCGCATCGAGGCCCAGTGCATGGGCGAGCTGCGCGCCGTCAAGGCCGACGCGCGCATCGCGGCGGCGGTGCATTGAGCTTCGGCCGCGTTCACGCCGCGCTCCGCTTCGCGTCGTGCGCATCCTGATTGTCAAGCTCTCGTCGCTCGGCGACGTCGTGCACGCGCTGCCCGTCGTCGCCGACATCCGCGCCGCGCACCCCGGCGCGACGATCGACTGGGTCGTCGAGCCGGGCTTCGCGCCGCTCGTGCGACGCGTGCAAGGCATCGCCGACGTGATCGAGCTGCCGCTGCGGCGCTGGACGAAGGCCGGCTGGTGGCGCGCCGCGACGCGTGCCGAGGCGCGCGCCTTCGCGCAACGCCTGCGCCGCGAGGCGTACGACGCCGTGATCGACCTGCAGGGGCTGACGAAGTCGGCAGTCGTCGCGCGGCTCGCGCGCGGGCCGAGCTACGGCCTGGCCAATCGCACCGACGGCGCCAGCCATGAGTGGCCGGCGCGCTGGCTCGTGACGCACCCGATCGAGGTCGAGCGGCACGTTCACGCGCTCGATCGCTCGCGCGAGCTGGTCGCGCGCGTGCTCGAAACGGCGCCGCGTTCGCCGCCGCGCTTCGGCCTCGATGCGGTGCGCGCGCCAGGCGTCGAGGCGAACTGCGTCGTCTTCATTCACGGAACGACACGAACCGACAAGCTCTGGCCGGAACAGCACTGGATCGAGCTCGGGCGCCGAATCGTTGCCGCAGGCGGCAGGGTCGCGCTGCCGCAGGTCGACGCCGTCGAGGACGCTCGGGCCCGGCGTATCGCCGACGCCGTCGGCGCAGCGTGCGAGGTCTGGCCGGCGATGTCCCTCGATGCGCTCATCGACCGCATGGCGCATACCGCGGGCGCGATCGGCGTCGACAGCGGCCCGAGCCACATCGCCGTCGCACTCGGCCTTCCGCACGTGCAGATCTACAACCATCCGACCGCGTGGCGGACCGGCCCGCAGGAACGGCACGGCCACCGGCACCAGGTCTCGATCGAAGGCGTGCCGACGCCGGATGTCGACGCCGTGTGGGCGGCCTGGCAGCGCGTGCGAAGCGAATTCCGCGCCTCCGCCGCGGGCGACGCTGCGAGCAACGCCGCGCCTGGTGACCTTCCATGACGGGAGTCGCTGTCCTGCGCGCCACGCTTCGCGCCGTCTATTCGCTGCTGCTGCGACTCGTCGTGCCGCTCTATCTGCTGCGCGTCGTCTGGCGCGGGCGGCGCGAGCCGCTGTACGCCGCGCTGCCCGGCGAGCGCATCGGCCGCTATCGCGCGCCGGCACGCAAGGAGGCGCTCTGGATCCACGCCGTATCGCTCGGCGAGACGCGCGCCGCGGCGCCGCTGATCGAGGCGTTGCGCCGGGCGATCCCGGAGTTGCGCATTCTTCTCACGCACGGGACCGCGACCGGGCGGGCCGCCGGCGCGCCGCTCCTGCGCGACGGCGACGCCCAGGCCTGGCTGCCATTCGACACGCCGGGCGCGGTGCGCCGCTTCTACGTGCACTACGCGCCGGTCGCCGGTGTGCTGATGGAGACCGAGATCTGGCCGAACCTGCTCGCCGTCGCCCGGGATCGCGGCGTTCCGGTACAGCTCGCCAACGCGCGTATGAGCGAGCGCAGCCGCCGGCGCGGCCGCCGCGGCGATCTGCTGTTGCGCCCGGCATTCGAAAGCCTCGTCGCGACCTACGCGCAGACCGAAGACGATGCCGAGCGGCTTCGCGACGCTGGCGCACGGAACGTCGTCGTGTTCGGCAACCTCAAGTTCGACCTGACGCCCGACGCGCGCCTGATTGCCCTTGGCCGTCGCTGGAAGGTCGCTGCCTCGGGTCGCGCGATCGTCCTCGCGGCGGTGACGCGCGAAGGCGAGGAAGCGATGCTCCTTGCCGCCTGGCGCGCACTCGCAGTTCCGCGCCCGCTCCTCGTCGTCGTGCCGCGGCACCCGCAACGCTTCGCGGCGGTCGTCGAGCTGATCGAGGGCGCGGGCTTCACGCTGTCGCGGCGAAGCACCTGGGGCGACGCGCCGGGAATGGACACGGCCGCCGCCGACGTCTGGCTCGGC
>DATMGW010000084.1:0-2249 GCA_035555295.1 Caldimonas sp. | reverse complement strand
ATTGATCGGGCCGAACTGTCCCAAACCCGAGAAGTCCAGAGTTTCCGTGGATGCGCTGGCAACGCTCGGCGCGACGAGTGCAGCGATGACCGCCGCACAAGCGAAAAACGATTTCAATGTCAGATACCCCTCGTCGAAAACTGTCGGCGCACGCAGCGCCCAATCCGTGTGGACGCGCGGATATAGTTCGCATCTAAACGGTTTCAAGGTCCTTCATCCAGTCAGTAGCACTAGGCCGAACTTCCGAGCGGGTTGAGACTGGGAGCTGAGTCTTTGTGCGGGTTTGCGGGGAATCGTGGCGATTTTGTAGGCATGTAAGATATGGCTTGATTTCAGCTTGGAGCCATGATTCAAGCTGATCATGTACGTCACGCGCATCCCGAACCGCGATTCGCGCCCCGCCGTGCTCTTGCGCGAGAGCTACCGCGAGGACGGCAAGGTCAAGTCGCGCACGTTGGCCAACATCTCCGACTGGCCGGAGGCGAAGATCGAGAGCCTGCGCCGGGTGCTGGCCGGGGAGACCCTCGTGCCGCTCGGCGAACAGCGCTTCGAGATCGCCCGGGCGCTGGGGCACGGCCATGTCGCCGCGGTTCTGGGGACGGCGCGCCGGCTCGGGCTCGACAAGATGCTGTCGAAGGGGCCGGAGCGTCGGGCCAGGCTGATCCTGGCCATGATCGTGGCGCGGATCGTCGAGCCGGCCGCCAAGCTCGCCACCGCCCGCCAGCTCAGCGAGGCGACCGCCGCCCACTCGCTCGGCGCGGTGCTGGGCCTGGGCGAGGTCGACGAAGACGAACTCTACGCGGCCCTCGACCTTCTGGGCCGCAGCCAGGCCGACATCGAGAAAATCCTCGCCAAACGCCACCTCGAGGACGGCGTGCTCGTGCTCTACGACGTCACCTCGAGCTATCTGGAGGGGCGGCGCTGCGAGCTGGCGCAGTTCGGCTACAGCCGCGATCATCGCAGCGACCGGCCGCAGATCGTCTTCGGCCTTATGTGCACGTCCGAAGGCTGCCCGGTCGCCGTCGAGGTGTTCGAGGGCAACCTCGGCGATCCGAGCACGCTCGCCGCTCAGGTCAAGAAGCTGCGCGCGCGCTTTCGGCTGAAGCGCGTCGTGCTCGTCGGCGATCGCGGCCTGATCACCAAGGCGCGCATCGACGCCGATGTCGCGCCCGCCGGCCTCGACTGGATCACCGCGCTGCGCGCGCCGGCGATCAAGGCGCTCGCCGCCGAGGGCGGCCCGCTGCAGCTCTCGCTGTTCGACGAGCGCGACATGGCCGAGATCGTCTCGGACGACTATCCCGGCGAGCGCCTCGTCGTCTGCCGCAACCCGGAGCTCGCGGCCGAGCGCGCGCGAAAGCGCGTCGAACTCCTCGATGCGACCGAGGCCGCGCTCCTCAAGATCCGCGCCATGATCGAGAAGAAGCGCAATCCGCTCCGCGGCCAGGACAAGATCGCCCTCAAGGTCGGCGCCGTGCTCGATCGCCGCCACATGGCCAAGCATTTCGACCTCGCCATCGCCGAGACCGGCCTCGCATGGTCGCGCAAGGCCGAGGCCATCGCCGCCGAAGCCGCTCTCGACGGTATCTACGTGATCCGGAGCTCGCTCCCCGGCGACGGCTTCCCCGCCGCCGCCCTCGTCCTCGCCTACAAGGGTCTCAGCCACGCCGAACGCGGCTTTCGCGACATCAAGTCGGGCGACCTCGAGGTCCGCCCGATCCACCACCGCCGGGCCCATCGCGTCCGCGCCCACGTCTTCCTGTGCATGCTGGCCTACTACGTCGTCTGGCGCATGAAGCGCGACCTCGCTCCGATGCTGTTCAAGGACGACGATCCTGCCGCGGCCGCCGCCGAGCGATCTTCCCCCGTCGCCAAGGCCAGGGTCTCGCCCTCGGCGCGGCGCAAGGCCATCAGCCGGCGCGCCGAAGACGGCCAGCCGGTCCACAGCTTCCGCACCCTCCTGCAGGACCTCGCCAACCTCACCCGAAACAGCGTCCGCTTCGGCGACGCCCGCCCCACGACAATCCTGTCGAGGCCGACGCCCACCCAGACCCGAGCCTTCCAACTCCTCGGCCTCAAGATCGCCGCGTAGGCAGGACCCGATGCGCCTATCGAGTCACATCAATGGCTTGCGCCCAGAAGCACCGGAAGTTCGGTCTACGCCTTGCGCAAGCAGACGCCGGAGCCAGTGTTCGGCATCATCAAATCCGCGCTCGGATTCCGTCAGTTCTCCCTGCGCGGGCTCCAAAACG
>DATMGW010000083.1:0-5434 GCA_035555295.1 Caldimonas sp. | reverse complement strand
AGGCGCCGCCGAACCAGTTCGCGTAGGTCACGGTCTTGACCCCCGGGACGGCGGCGATCTGCACCTCGAGCGATTGCGGCAGCGTCTGGATGAACGAGAGCTTCGATCCGGTCTGCAGGCGCTGCGCGCCGTTGGCACTTTGCCCGGCCTGGTTGAACGAGGTGCGCACGGCGTCGAGCAGGCCGAACAGCAGGAAGGCCGCGATGATCGAGACGAGCGTCAGCAGGGTGCGGGTCTTGCGCCGGAAGAGCGAGGCCCAGACGAGGTGGAGGTATTTCATCGCCCGCTCCTCAAGCCGTCGCCTGCTCGACCAGGGTGCCCTTGTCGAGGTGCAGCGTGTGATTGGCGTATTCAGCGGCTTTCGGATCGTGCGTCACCATCAGCACCGTCTTGCCGTGGTCGCGGTTGAGCGCGCGCAGCAGCCCCAGCACCTCCTCGGCCGACTGCCGGTCGAGGTCTCCGGTCGGCTCGTCGCAGACGAGCAGGGTCGGGTCGGAGACGATCGCTCGCGCGATCGAGACGCGCTGCTGCTGCCCGCCGGACAGCTCGCCCGGCTTGTGCGTGGCGCGGTCGGCGAGGCCCACGAGCTGCAGCGCGATCGCCGCGTGCTTCCTGCGCTCGCTGCCCGACAGCTTGGTCAGCAGCAGAGGCAGCTCGACGTTTCGCTGCGCCGAAAGCATCGGCATCAGGTTGTAGAACTGGAAGACGAAGCCGACCCTGGCGGCGCGCCACTTCGCCAGCGCGCCGGCGCCGAGCCGGTCGATCCGCTGGCCGCCGACGCTGATGCTGCCGGCGGTCGGAAGGTCGAGCCCGCCGATCAGGTTGAGCAGCGTCGTCTTGCCCGAGCCCGAAGGACCCATCAGGGCGAGGAAGTCGCCTTCGTCGACGTCGAGGTCGATGTGGTGCAGGACCTCGACTTTCTGCTTGCCGCGCTCGTACACCTTCGAGACGTCGCGGACCTCGATCAGCTTTGCCATGCTTGTTCTTCCTCTGCAGCTTGTGGCTGTTCTTTCTTCTTCGCCGCGCCGTGGTTCAGTGCGGCTCCTCGATCGCGACGCTCGCGCCGTCCTGCAGCGACGAGGGCGGTGAGAGTATCACCCGGTCGCCGGCCTGGACCGCGTCGGGCAACAGCTTCATCGCGCCGATGTCCTGCACCGCCGGCGTGACCGCGCGCTGCCGGGCCCTGTTGTTCTCGACGACGAAGACGACGCTCTTGCCTTCGCGCTGCGCGATCGCCTGCGCCGGCACGAGCACGCCTTTCGGTGCCGGCGCCGCAGCCGTCGCCTTCGGCCCGAGGAAGGAGACGCGCGCGCCCATGTCGGGAACGATGCGCGCGTCCTTCTGCTCGAGGGCGACTCGCACCTTGACGGTCGCCTTGCCGCGGTCGGCCGAGGGGACGATCGCGATCACGTGCGCCGGGATCTTCCAGTCGGGGTAGGCGCTCAGGATCGCCTCGGCCGGCATGTCGGGCTTGACCTGGCCGATGTACGACTCGCTGACGTCGACGTCGATCTCGAGCGAATCCATGTCGACGATCGTGCCGACGCCGGTGCGCGTGAAGCCGCCGCCGGCCGACAGCGGCGAGACGATCTCGCCGACCTGCGCCGCCTTCACCGTGACGACGCCGGAGAACGGCGCGCGCACGACCGAGTAGTCGAAATTGACCTTCGCCTGTGCGACCTGGGCGCGTGCCGAATCGGCCTCGCGGCGCCGCGCGTCGAGCTGCGCGGCAGCGGTGGCGACCGCGGTGCGCGACTGCTCGGCGAACTGCTTCGTCGCCATGCCGCTGGCGACGAGCGACTCCTGGCGGCGCGAATCGGCTTCGGCCTGCGCAAGCTGCGCCTGTGCCGTCGCCACCTGCGCCTGCGCCGTCATCACGTTGGCCTGCGCCGCGTTGAGGCTGGCGCGCAATCCGCTGTCTTCGAGACGGGCGATGACCTGGCCCTTCTCGACGCGGTCGCCCTCCTCGATCAGGACGTGCGTCAGCGTTCCGGTGATCTGCGTCGACACGGTCGCCATCCGGCGCGCCGTGATGTAGCCGGTCGCCTGCAGGATCGCCCCGGCCGCGCCGCCGGCGCCGGGTGCCGTCGCCGTGGCCACCTGCACCGGGAGCGGCCGGGCGCCGAGGAACCACCAGGCGGCGCCGCCCCCGAGCACCGCGACGACGAGCACGCCGGCGACGACCGGCCACAACCAGCGTCGTCCCCCGTCGCCGTCGATGTCGCGCTGCCGGCCTTCGATTCGCAGCTCGCTCAGCAGGTTCGCGTTGTTCTCGCCCAAGCCGGATCCTCCAACGCGGATTCTCGCCGGCCTTCAGGGGCGAAGGGATCGAGGCGGGTTGCGACCCGCGCAGGAGCGCTCCCGCTCAGGGCGTCCTGGCTGCCGCTGTCGCTTCCGCCAGGCGCTTCTTCTCGCGCAACTGGCACAGCTGCTCTTCCTCGAAGCGCCGCCTCGATTCGTGCTGCTGCAGCATCTTCTGGTGCGCCCGTTCCTCGAGATCCGCAGGCTTCGTCTCGGCATCGATCGAGAGCGACATGGACGCCGACGACTTGGGCTCTCCGCGCTTGCTCTTGAGCTTGATGTTCAGGCGCAGCTCGTTGGCGGAGTCGGCGTTGCGCACTGCCTCGTCGAAGCCGATCAGGCCTTCGTCGTAGAGGTCGAACAAGGCGGCGTCGAAAGTACACATGCCGAGCTCGCGCGACTTGGCCATCATCGCCTTGATCTCGTGGAACTCGCCCTGGAAGATCCGCTCGGCGATGCTCGGCGTGTTGAGCAGGATCTCGATCGCCGCGGCGCGGCCCTGGCCGTCCTCGCGCCGGACCAGGCGCTGCGAGACGATCGCGCGCAGGTTCGCCGAGAGGTCCATCAGCAATTGCTTGCGCCGCTCGTCGGGAAAGAAGTTGATGATGCGTTCGATCGTCTGGCTCGCGCTGTTGGCGTGCAGCGTGCCGAGGCACAGGTGCCCGGTCTCGGCGAAGGCGATCGCGTGCTCCATCGTCTCGGCGTCGCGGATCTCGCCGATCAGGATCACGTCGGGTGCCTGCCGGAGCGTGTTCTTCAGGGCGTGATGCCAGGAGTGCGTGTCGATGCCGATCTCGCGATGCGTCACGAGCGACTTCTGCGACGGATGCACGTATTCGATCGGGTCCTCGACCGTGATGATGTGACCCGAGGAGGTCCGGTTGCGATGGTCGATCATCGCGGCGAGCGAGGTCGATTTGCCGGACCCGGTCGCGCCGACCACCAGGACGAGCCCGCGCTTGGTCATCACGACCTCCTTGAGCACCTCGGGCAGCTTGAGCTTCTGGAAGTTCGGTATTTCCGAGGCGATCGTGCGGATCACCAGGCTGACGCAGCGCTGCTGCATGTGGACGTTGACGCGAAAGCGCGAGACGCCGGGGATGGAGATCGCGAAGTTGCACTCCATCTCCTTCGCGAACTCCTGGCGCTGCGCCTCGTTCATCAACGAGTGGGCCAGCATGCGCGTCACATCGGCGGTGAGCTTTTGCGTCGTCAGCGGCTGCATGCTGCCGTGCGACTTCATGCTCGGCGGGAAGTCGGCGGCGATGAACAGGTCGGAGCCGCCCGATTGACTCATCGCGCCGAGCAACTGGTGCATGTAGGCACGGGCCTTTTCTTCGGTGAATGCTGCTGACATGACGCTCCGTAAGGATGAGGTGCGCGTCGACCGTGTACCCGATCGACGGCGACAAAGAGGTGGCTTCGCGCCCCGGGGGAATTGGGCCAGCAAACGACCTTTCGAGTGGCTGCAGCAAAGCGGAAAAAGCACGCTTTGTTCAGGCCGGTGGACGGATGTACGGTCGCCATCGCCGGTGTTACGCAAGCCGATCGTCATTCAAGCAAGGACCTGGATCTGCCGATAGACGGACTTGGCGAATGCGACGACAGCTTCCTCGGGCCTGCATGAAACCGTTCAAGTCACTGCTCAAGCGTGCCCGCGCCAACGCCCCCATTTCGTTCGCGATTCTGCTTGCGGTCCTGCTTGTCGCCGGGCTGACGGCGCTCAACGGCAGCGTCGTGCAGGAAGCCGATGCCCGCAAGACGCCCGAAGCGCTGCAGTTCGAGAACGCGCCTGCGGAATGGCTGGCCCATGAGAAGAACGCGTCGGAGTTCCGCCGGGCGCTGGATGCCGGCGAGCTGGCCGTCGTCGGCATGGCGACCGCCAAGCCGGGCCTGCTGCTGTACACGCTGAGGAGCGGCGAAAAGGCCAGCTCGACGCTCCCTGGCTGCGCGGTCTCGGGTTGTGACGGCAATGCGCTGGCCAAGCTGGGAGACAAGAGCGCGCAAGCCGGGTTCACGCTGTTGCGAGTCGATATCGACCCGCGCACCTTGAGCCGCCGCCTGCTCGACATCGTCGATGCGCTCCTTTCGCCCCTGTTGCTGGTGGCGGCGCTGGTCGCGACGCTGTTCGTGGGCTTCAAGGTGCAAACCGGCGTCGGCGGTGCGGCTTCCCGGCTCGCCGTGCGGCCCGAGACGCAGTTTGCCGATGCCATCGGCAACGATGAGGCGAAGGCCGCGCTGAATCGGGTCAAGGCGTTCATGCACGACCCCGCACAGTACGCCAAGCTCGGTGCGGCCGCGCCGCGCGGCGTGCTGCTGGTCGGCCCGCCCGGCACCGGCAAGACGCTGCTGGCCAAGGCGCTGGCCGGCGAGAGCAAGGCCAATTTCATCTCGGTGGATGGCTCGTACTTCACTGCCATGTTCTACGGTGCGGGCGTCAGCAAGGTGAAGGAGCTGTTCAAGCTCGCGCGCAGGAGCGCGCCCTGCGTGCTATTCATCGACGAGGTCGACGGCATCGGCCGGCGCAGTCGCGGCCGCGAAGGCGGCAGCGCCGATTCGGAGATGAACCGCATCATCAACCGGGTGCTGGTCGAGATGGACGGGTTCGAGGCGCTCGACAACGTCGTCGTGGTCGCCGCCACCAACCACGAGAACAACATCGACGAAGCCATGCGCCGCGCCGGCCGCTTCGACATGCTGGTGCGCCTGGCGCTGCCCACTCTGCCCGAGCGCCAGAAGCTTTTCGAGATGTACATCGGCAAGGTGGCGAACGACGGTGCCGCCGACACCGCCGCGCTGGCGCGCATGACTTCGGGCATGTCGCCCGCCGACATCGCCAACACGGTGAACAAGGCGGCGTCGGCGGCGGCCGAGACGCGTGCCTCGCACGTCTCGTCCGAGCACCTGCTGCGTGCCGTCGAGACCCACCAGCTCGGCGGCGAGGTGTCCGCGATCAAGAACGTTCTGACAGAAGGCACACGCGAGCGTCTGGCCTACCACGAGGCGGGTCACGCCCTGGTAGGACATTGGCTGCGCGCCGGCGTCGTCGAGCGCGTGACCATCGAGCCGCGCGGCCAGGCGCTCGGCGTCACCTACATGACCCGCGAGACCGAGGATCCCTTGTACAAGCAGG
>DATMGW010000082.1:0-15878 GCA_035555295.1 Caldimonas sp. | reverse complement strand
GCGACGACGCCCGACGCGTTGTCGCGCCAGTTCGACGAGCTGTGGAAGAAGAACCTGGACGCGATCGGCATCCGCCTGAAGATCAAGGCGGCGCAGTGGCCGGAGCAGCTGAAGGCCGCGCAGTCCGGCAAGCTCATGGTCTGGTCGCTCGGCTATTCGAACGCCTCGCCCGATTTCCAGGACACGATGCAGACGCTGTACGGCCCGGCGGCCGGAGGGCAGAACCTGGCGCGCTTCAAGGACGAGCGCTTCGACGATCTCTACCGCCGCCTGCAACGCCTGCCCGACGGGCCCGAGCGGATCGCCACGCTGCACGAGGCGATCAACCTCGTCACCGCGTACATGCCGCAGAAGTACAACGTGCACCGCATCGTCACGTACCTGATGCAACCGTGGCTGCTCGGCTACCGCGCGCCGCTCTACGGCTTGCAGTTCTGGCAGTACGTCGACATCGACGACAGCAAGCGCCCGGCGAAGAAGTAGATCCCCGAATCGCCGAGTTCGTAGCTCAGGGCTGCAGCCGCGCGTACGGAATGCGCTCGCCGGGCAGGGCCAGCGCGGGGATGACGAGCTCGACGTCGGGCAGGGCCTTGACCATGGCTTCGGCCTTCGCCGCCTGTGCCGCGTCGGCGACGCAGCCCTCGAGGTAGACGAAGCGGCGCTGCGCCGTGACCCAGATCGCGCTCGTGGCGAGCGCGGGCACGGCGCGCAGCGCGGTCACCGCGGCCCGGGCAATGCCCGCGTCGTAGCGATAGGCGTTCGGCTCGGCGCACTTGCCGGCGAGCCAGCACGACGTGCCCCGCTCGATCCGCGAATGCGACTCGGCGCGGCGCGCCGTCTCGGTATAGGCGGGGCCGAGCGGTGTCGGGCAGGGCCGGCCCGAGGTCGCCTGGACGAACGGGTCGTGGAAGGGATTGAGCTGCAGCGGCTCGGCCGGCTGCGCCACGAGCGCCGTCGAGGCGACGCCGCCGAGCAGCGCGGCCATGGCGCGTGTCATGCCCGGCCGCCTCACAGCGGCAGCTCCGTGAAGTAGCGGCCGCCGTGAAAGATCAGCGGATGCGCGCCCTCGCGCCGCGAACAGCGCTCGACCTCGCCGACGAAGATGACGTGGTCGCCTTCTTCGTAGCGGCTGCGGTTGAAGCACTCGAACACCGCCGCCGCGCCGTCGAGGATGGGCGCGCCGCTCGTGCCGTGCTGAAAGGCGACGCCGTCGAAGCGATCGAGGCCGCGGCTGGCGAAGCGCTCGGCCAGCGCGTGCTGGCCGGCGGCGAGGATGTGGATCGCGTAGTGCGAGCCGCGTTCGAACGCCGGCATCGAGCCGGCCTGGCGCGACAGGCTCCACAGGACGAGCGGCGGCTCGATCGAGACCGAGTTGAACGAGTTCGCCGTCAGGCCGACGGGCAGGCCGGCGGCATCGCGCGCGGTCACGATCGTCACGCCGGTCGCGAACATCGCGAGCGCGGCGCGAAAGTCTTCGGCGGCGAAGGCGGGCGCCGCGGCACGCGGAGGTCGGCTCATGCCCGTATTGTCGGTCCCTAGAATGAACCCATGACCGCACCGCCGGCCCGCGGCGCAGCCTCCGCGGCGCGCTTCGACCGGGCCACCCGCCTCGCGGCGGTGACCGTTCTCGGCTTCGCGTCGGGGCTGCCGCTCGCGCTCACCGGCCAGGCGATGCAGGCGTGGCTGAGCGCCGACGGCATCGACATCGCGACGATCGGCTTCCTGAGCCTGGTCGGCTTGCCCTACACCTTCAAGTTCCTCTGGGCGCCGCTGATGGATCGCTTCGAGCCGCCCTGGCTCGGGCGCCGCCGCGGCTGGCTCGTCGCCACCCAGCTCGCGCTCGCCGGCGCGCTCGCCTGGATGGCGGCGACGCCACCGGCGTCGGCGCTCGGCGCGTTCGCCTTGATCGCCGGGCTCGTCGCCTGGCTCTCGGCGTCGCAGGACGTCGTCGTCGACGCCTATCGCACCGACCTGCTGCCTGCTGCCGAGCGCGGCCTCGGCTCGTCGCTCACCGTGCTCGGCTATCGCCTGGCGATGATCCTGTCCGGCGGGATCGCCTTCATCTGGGTCGACGCGCGCCAGGGCGGCGGCTGGACCTGGCCGGAGGTCTATCGCGCGATGGCGGTGTTCATGATCGGCGCGGCGGCCTTTTCGGCGCTGCTCGCGCCGCGCCTCGTGCACGCGGTGCGGCCGGCGAGCGTCGCGCGCAACGACGTGCTCGGTTTTCTCGCCGTCGCCGCGGCTGTCGCGGTCGGCTTCGTCGCGACACGCTCGCTTTTTTCGCCGCTCGCCCGCTCGCTGATCGTCCCGCTGTTCGCGACGAGCGCGATCGCGCCAGGCCTGCAGGAACGCTGGGCCGATCTGGTCGCGCTCCTGGTCGGCATCGTCCTGACCGTGCCGCTCGTCGCCTGGGCGGCGCGGCGAGCACGCTTCGAGACCTTTCTCGGCAGCCTGGCGAGCTACTTCGCCCAGCCGGGCGCGGCGGCGTTTCTCGCCTTCATCGTCCTCTACAAGCTCGGCGACGCTTTCGCCGGCTCGCTGCTGACGCCCTTTCTCCTCCAGGCTATGCACTACAGCACGGCCGAGGTCGGCGTTGTCAACAAGGTCATCGGCTTGTGGCTGACGATCGGCGGCGCGCTCGTCGCCGGCGCCCTCATGATGAAGCTGGGCCTGTGGCGATCGCTGATGATCTTCGGCATCCTGCAGATGCTCGGCAACCTCGGCTTCTGGTGGCTCGCGCTGCACGGTCGCGGCGCCCTGCCGGGGCTGACGATCCCGCCGTTCGACTGGGGCTTCGTCAAGCTCGCCGAGGCGACTCCGGTCGACGGCGGCCTGCTGATGGCGATCGCCAGCGAGAACGTGACGAGCGGAATGGGAACGGCCGCGTTCGTCGCCTTCCTCATGAGCCTGTGCAACCGGCGCTTCAGCGCGACACAGTTCGCGTTGCTGAGCGCGTTCGCATCGGTCGGCCGCGTCTGGGTCGGGCCGCTCGCCGGCGTGCTCGCACAATCGATCGGCTGGCCGGCGTTCTTCATCGCTTCGACGATCGCCGCATTGCCGGCGTTGGCCCTCCTGCTCGCGCTGCGCGCTTCGATCGATCGGCTCGAAGGCGACCTTTCCGATGCCGGGACCGGCCGTGCCTGAAGAGCGCGCGCTCCTTCTCGGCAGCGCCGGCGGCGGTTGCACTTGCGCGCTGCATCGCCGGCGTGCTTTCCTGCGCGGCCTCGGTGCGGGCGCGACGCTGGCGGCGGGCTTTCCGGCGTGGGCCCGCGAAGGCGTCGAGGTCGGGCCGCCGTCGGTGCTGACGCAGTTCGTCAGCGAACAGCAGGTCGAGCAAGCCGCCGTGCGCCAGTACGCCACCATGCTCGGCCAGGCTTCGCAACGGCACGCCCTGGGCCCGGAAAGCCATCCGCAGGTGCGGCGCCTGCGCACGATCGCCCAGCGCATCATCCCGCACACGTACGAGTGGAACCCGCGCGCCCGCGACTGGCGCTGGGAGGTCAACCTGATCGGCTCGAAGCAGATCAACGCCTTCTGCATGCCCGGAGGGAAGATCGCCTTCTACTGGGGCATCCTCGACCAGCTGAAGCTGAGCGACGACGAAGTGGCGATGGTCATGGGCCACGAGATGACGCACGCCTTGCGCGAGCACGCGCGCGAGCAGATGGGCAAGACGATCGCCACGCGCGGCGCCATCGAGATCGGCTCGGCGATCCTCGGCCTGGGCAACGCAGCGCGGCTGGCCGCCGACATGGGCGGCCAGCTCCTCACGCTGCGCTTCGGCCGCACCGACGAGACCGAAGCCGACCTCGTCGGCCTCGAGCTCGCGGCCCGTTCCGGCTACGACCCGAGGGCCGGCATCACGCTGTGGCAGAAGATGGCTGCGGCGAACAAGCGCGCGCCGGTCGAATTGCTGAGCACGCATCCATCGGGGCCGACGCGGATCAGCGACATCGAGCGCAACCTGCCGAAGGTCGAGCCGCTGTACGCGCGGGCGGAGAAGCCGGGCCAGAGGTTCGCCGCGCCATAGTTGCCGGGACGCGTCGCGCCCGGCCGGATGACGCCTTGCTGGAGCGCGTGCCGAGCCCTATTCCACCATGGCGATCACCTCGCCGTTCGAGACGCGCTTGAGGTAGATCGATTCGCCTTTGAGCCGGGCTTCGCTGCAGCCGCCGTTGGCGTGGCGCCAGTCGGAGCAGAGCTTGCCGTCTTCGACGCGCCAGGACCCCGAGTCGCGAAACCCGTTGCCGGTGTCGAGGAAGGCGTAGCCGTTGGCCTTGTATTCGAGGCGCCAGGACGAACCGTCCGCCGGCTTGACGTGGAAGACCTTCCCGGAAAGCCGTGCGCGCAAGGCGGCGGCGGTGGCGGGCAGCGCATCCGCGGGAAATTCGGTGGGCATGGCGCTTTGCGCGAACGAGCAAAGCGGCAGGAGGAGCACTACCAGGAATGAACGCATGTCGATCTCCTTGTTGCGAGGGTGTGGGAGTGACGCGGGCCGGTCGGATGACCGAACGGCCCGCGAGGGAGTCAGCGGCTCAGCCCGAGCTGGCCGAGCAGGGCGTCGGTGGCCTCGGCATTCGGTCGCACCGAGTGGTTCACGGTGAGCTTGCTGCGGAAGCCGTAGTACACCTTGCCGCCGCGCTCGACGAAGATGCGGTTGTAGGTGAGCGGTGCAGCCGCGGCCGGTACGCTGGCCAGACGCAAGACGCGTGCGTCGGCGACCGTGTCGATCGAATACGTGCCGGTGCCGATCGGATCGCAGTTGCGGATCGAACCGTCGGACGCGCGACGTGCGCACGTGAGGTAGGTGACCGCATTGCCGGCGCCGAAGGCAACGCGGAGAGCTCCGCTCGTGACCCGATAGAAGCCGTTGTCCGATGGCGACCCGGCGACGTCGCCGAGGCTGATCGTGCTCTGGCCGTACCAGTCATTGCGCGGTCCGGCGCTCGCGTTGCCACCGAAGACGCAGGCCGTGCCCGGGTTGCCGGCGACGAGCTGTTCGAGCGTCTGGATCTCGTTGTAGAGGCTCGCGCTGTTGGCGCCCGTGACCTGGCCGCAGGCCGTCGACGTCATCCCGTTCGCGTCGAATACCGGCGTGCCGCCGGCGGCGATCGCGGCGTCGTAGCTTCGGACGGTGTTCGTCGCCACCGTGTCGTAGGCGTCGGGGTCGGCGATCGGCGTCGATGTCTGGTAGTAGAGCTTGCTGCCGGCCGGAAAGACCGCGTCGCCGAGGATGCCGGAGGAAGGGTCCGGCCCCCACTTCGCGAACTGGCCCGAGGTGCTGAGCAGCGGGTAGGCGCGAATCCCGGTGACGATGTCGACCATCTTCTGCCCGCTGATGTCGCGGGTGCTGCGTTGCGTCTTGTTGTCGTACGCGCCGCAATAGAACGACTCGCTGTTGCCGGCAGCGTCGCGCGGCGTCTGCGCGCTCGCGACATCAGCCGGGCAGACGAACCACTGCGTACCGTCGAAGTAGGCGTTGGTGTTCGTATAGCCCGGGTCGCCCCAGGCCTGGACGACGCCGGCGACGTCGCGCTTGCGCTCGTCCGTGAAGTAGGTCTTGCCGCTGGCATCGGGCGTACTCTGCGCTGCGGTCGCTTCGAAGACCCGGAAGTACCAGTCGTTTGCGTCGGCGAAGGTGAACCACTCCATGCTCGCGCCGGCAGTGGGCGTTGCCGGCGGCGCGGACGTGTCGACCTGCTTCGTGTCGCCGATGACGACGCCGACGTTGCCCGGCGAGAGCTGCAGGTCGGTCGCGACCAGGGCCGTGGCGGCGGTCTGAATCGAAGCAGCCTGGGCCGTCGGGTCGGCGCCGCCGCCGGCGACGATGGCCGGCATCAGGTCGATCAGGCGGCGTTCGACGGCACGGTCGATATCGGCGCCGGTGATCGCGGCGCCGCTGCTGTCCGTCGTGCCGACGGCAGCCTGGAGCGCCGTCGCCGCCGCCTGCTTGGCGACGACGAGAAAGCGGGCCAGCGCGGTCGCGGACTTGGCCGCGTCGTCGCTGCCCGTCGTGTAGTCGGCGAACATCGTCACGGTGATGCCGGCGGCGTCCTGCACCGCATTGGCGGCCTCGGCGGAGGAGAGCCCGCTGGCGTCCATCTGCGCCGCGACGACAGTGGTGAGCGGGCTGACCACAGCGGTCTGGTCCGCTGGTGCGCGCAGCGAGAAGGGGACGGTGACGGGGCCCGAGACGCTGTCCACCGCGCTGGTGCCGACCAGCGCGAGGAGGGCGAATTTGCCGACGTCGGCGGGGTCGACCGCCAACGTCACGGTGCCGTCGGCCGCAGTGCGGGCCGACGGCTCTCCGGCATCGCAGGCGCCATTGCCGTTCTTGTCGAGGCAAACGAGGGCGTTTTGAAGAGGGCCGTCGATGACGCGGGCAGCGACGTCGACGGTGGTCGATGCAGGAGGTGCGGGCGTGGGCATGGAGCCGCCTCCACCGCCGCAAGCGCCGAACAGGGCAACACCGCTGAAGACGCACAGCGCGAACGCGCGGCGTCGGAATCGAATCGGGTTCATCAGATGCTCCTCTTTGTGTCGTCGAACTGAAAGTCCGCGAGGAGCAAGGTACGCGTGGGCGAAGAGGCGTGAATCCTCAGCCCTGATGACGGAACAAGGCCGATCGCCGGTAGGTCAGCAAAGCAGATGAAGCGATTGGATACGCGGCGGAAGCTGGCCTGTGAACCGGCCGCTCAACCCGTCGCTCTCGGCGGCGCCCTGTCCCGCAAGGCCAGGATATGCCGGTGAATTGGCCTATGCGAACGTCGGGACGCGCAGGACCGGCATCGCTCCCGGGTCAGGCCTGCTTCGAAGAACGCTCTTCAGGGGGGGAAGCACGGCGACCTGCCGGATCAGGGCGCAGATGCTAGTGGCTCCGGTTTTCGCGCGGATGTTGCCGATCTGAGTGCGGATGGTCGAAATGGCGACTCCGAGTCGGCGCGCGGTTTCAGCGGGCGCGATACCACCACACAGCGCTGTGAGAACGCGCGTTTCGGCGGACGTCAGCCCATGCGCGCGAGCAAAGGCCTGCACCGAAAGCGATTCGCACATGGAGGTCTTGCCCAGGACGACCAGGACGGCGCGTTGTCCCGTCTCCGTCATCGCGAGCGGGACGATCGAAAGAGATGTTCGGCGCACCCCCTGGCCGACGGTCAACAGCCGGCGCAGTCCACGCAGCGAGGCTTGCGCGATCGCGTCGTTCAGCGGCGCGACGTCGCATCCCGAGCGAGCGCGAAGCGAGCCGCCAAGAATCTGCAGGGGATGATCGTCACCGAGCTCCATTCGCGCGGCATGGTTGACGTGGGCCGCATGGCCATCGTCGACGAGCAGCAGGATCCCGTAGTCCAGCTCGTCGAGCGCCGCGGCCAACCAGTGCCACGTGGCCGAAGCCGCGCCGTCGTCGGGCGACGCCTTCTCGCGCATGCTGATCGATTCCGGCGTTCGAACAAGAGGTCGTGCGGCGCGGACCGGGATTTCGCTAGCAAACGCGGTGTTGAACACGGGGGAGCCTCTCTGCGTGGCACGAGCGCAAGCTCGTGAAGGCAGGAAGGTTAGGAAGGCGCGTCCCACATGGGAGGTGAAGAATCCGGATCGCGCCTGCCAACAATTCACGCCGCCGCGCGACAATTGCGCGTGCGCCCCGTACCTGTCACACCCGATGTGCTCAATGAGAGTCTGCTGCGCGAGATCGCACGTCAAGGGGGCGTGAAGCCTTATCCGGCGCATTCGGTGCTGATCAACGAAGGCGACGAGGCGGATTCGCTCTACATCGTCCTCAGCGGGCGGGTCAAGGTCTACTCGACCAGCGTCGAGGGCAAGGACGTCGTGATCACGACACACGGCCCCGGCGAGTACGTCGGCGAGCTGGCCCTCGACGGCGGTGTGCGCAGCGCCTCGGTCATGACGCTCGAACCGACGACCTGTTCGGTCGTCAGCGGCGCCAACCTGCGCGACTTCATCGCCGCGCATCCCGACTTCGCTTCGCATCTGATCCGCAGGCTGATTCGCCGTGTGCGGCAGGCCACGGAGAGCGTCAAGAGTCTTGCGCTCGAGGATGTCTACGCGCGCGTCGTGCGCTTGCTGACCGATCTCTCGGATCCGGCCGAAGAAGGCCGGCGCGAGCTGCGCGAGCGGCTCACCCAGCAGGACATCGCCGAACGCGTCGGCGCCTCCCGCGAAATGGTGAGCCGCATCTTCAAGGACCTGACCCTCGGTGGCTACATCGACGTCAAGCCGGGCCGCATCACGATCCTCAAGCGCCTGCCCGCGCGCTGGTAAAGCGGCCTCCTGCCGGGTGCCGGCACCGCGGTGCGACGTGAAAAAGTCGCAGTCTCGATGCGGCGTTCGTCGTTTCGATCCTTCCAGGCAAAGCCGACATTGGCGCCACGCGAACGCAGCGGTTGCGCTCGCGAGTCAATGCGGAGTCTTCCATGAATATGAAACGTCCTCACCTCGACGACACGTTGAGCTTCGTCCTCGTCGTGACCTTCGTGCTCCTGGCCGTGGGGCTGCAGGTCTCCGTTCAGGCGGGCTACGTCCTCGATCGGGGCAGCGTCCAGGCGCACGCCGACCAGAAGGAAAAGGCGATCCGCCTAGCCACTGCAGCGAGCGCGGCCGCCCAGCCGAACGGGGTCCGGGTGGCGATGCGCCACCCGTGAAGCCGGGTGGCGCGCGTGCGTCCTGCTACGCGGCTTTGCCGAGGATCTCGAGCAGCCACCGCTCGAGATCCGCGATCTCCTCGGCGCACACCGAGTGCGGCATCGGGTACTCGTGCCACTCGACCGCATGCCCCATCGCGACGAGGGATTCGCGCGATTCGCGCGCCCGCTCGATCGGGATGACCGGGTCCTCGGCTCCGTGCGCAAGGAAGATCGGCACGTCGCGGTTGGCCGGGTGCCGCTCGGCCTCGGCTTTCGCCGCCAAGGGCAGGTAGCCCGAAAGGCCGACGAGGCCGGCCAGCCGCTCGTCGTGGCGCAGCCCCGTCATCAGCGTCATCGCGCAGCCCTGGCTGAATCCGGCCAGGACGATTCGGTTGGCCGGAACGCCGCGCGACTTCTCCTTGGCGATCAGCCTCTCGACCAGCGCCTGCGATTGGCGCAGCCCGGCTTCGTCTTCGCGCTGCTTTTGCGGGCCGAGGCCGAGGATGTCGTACCAGGCGCGCATGACGTAGCCGCCGTTGATCGTCACCGGCCGCGTCGGCGCGTGCGGGAAGACGAAGCGCACCGGGCCGACCGGGCGCAGGTCGAGCTCGCTCGCCACCGGAACGAAGTCGTTGCCGTCGGCGCCCAGGCCATGCAGGATGATGACGCTCGCCTTCGGGCGCGGCGCGGTCTCGATGTCGATGCTTTGCAGGGAGTCCATGGTTCTCAGAGGTTGAAGTCGTAGTCGATGACGAGCGGCGCATGATCGCTGAAGCGCTGCTCGAGGTAGATGTGCTCGCTGCGCGCCAGCGCCGCGACCGCGGGTGTCGCCAGGTGATAGTCGATCCGCCAGCCGACGTTCTTCGCCCGCGCCTGGCCGCGGTTGCTCCACCAGGTGTACTGCTCGGGGTGCGGGTTCAGGGTGCGGAACACGTCGACGAAGCCGAGCTCCTCGAACAGCCGCGTCATCCAGGCGCGCTCTTCCGGGAGGAAGCCGGGCCGGTTGCGGTTGCTCCTCCAGTTCTTCAGGTCGATCTCCTTGTGCGCGATGTTGATGTCGCCGACGAGGATCACTTCGCGCTCCTTGCCGAGGCGCTCGAGATACGGCGCCATGCGATCGAGGAAGCGGAACTTCGCCTGCTGGCGCGGCTCGCCTGAAGAACCGCTCGGGAAATAGCAGCTGACGATGCTGAGACGGGGCAAGTCCCTGCGGGCGGCGCGGTCGAAGCGTGCCTCGACGTAGCGTCCTTCGGCGTCGAACTCGGCGTCGCCGAAACCGAGTCGCACCGACCTCGGGCGTTTGCGGCTGTAGAGGCCGACGCCCGAGTAGCCCTTTTTCTCCGCGAAATGGAAGTGCCCCTTCATTCCCGCGACGCCAGCGAAGCGTTCGCCCGTCACCTCGGCAGGCGCCCTGATCTCCTGCACGCCCATACAATCGGCACCGACGCCTTCGGCCCAGGCCTCGAAGCCCTTCGCGGCCGCCGAGCGAATCCCGTTCAGGTTCAGCGAAACGAGGCGAAACACGCGAAGTCCTGCATGAAGATCGTAGCCCCGGACCCGTTGATCGCGCGCGCTTTCGTGCAGTTCGCGGTCGAGGTGGGCGCGCTCAGGTTCGGCGAGTTCAAGACCAAGGCGGGGCGGATGTCGCCGTACTTCTTCAACTCGGCGCTGTTCGACGACGGCGCCAAGCTCATGCGCCTGGCCGAATTCTATGCGCGCCGCCTCGTCGCCTCGGGGCTCGAGTTCGACATGCTGTTCGGGCCGGCCTACAAGGGGATCACCCTGGCCGTGGCGATCGCCATCGAGTTCGCCCGGCGCGGCGAGGGCATACCGTTTGCCTACAACCGGAAGGAAGCAAAAGATCACGGAGAAGGCGGCGTCATCGTCGGCGCGCCATTGCGGGGCCGTATCGTCATCATCGATGATGTGATTACCGATGGCGCTTCCAAGCGCGAATCGGTGGAACTGATTCGCCAGGAAGGCGCGAAGCCGGTCGCCGTCCTCATCGCACTCGACCGGATGGAGCGCGGCGGCAGCGGAGACAATCTATCGGCGCATTCGGCCGTAGCTGATTTCGAGCGCGATCACGGGTTACCTGTGCTCGCCGTCGCCACTCTCGTCGACTTGCTGGAGTTCCTGAACTCGGATGCCCGATCGCCCCTCACCGCTCACGCTGACGCCGTCGCGCGCTATCGTGAAAGATATGGAGCCTGAGTCCCGCCCGGCCGGCCTCGTGCGAGTTCGCCTCGCCGCTGCCGTCGTCGCAGCCTTGGCGTTTGCCCCCTGCTGCCAGGCGCAGACGGCGACACCCGCTCGGCCTATCTACGACTGCATCGACGCGCACGGGAAGAGGGTCAGGTCCGACCGGCCGATTCCCGAATGCAGCGACCGCGAGCAGCGCGAGCTCAATCCCGATGGCTCGGTCAGGCGGATCGTGCCGCCGACGCCGACCGCCGACGAGCGCGCCGAGATGGAGGCCAGGGAACGCGAAGCCAACGTCGAGCGAGCCAGGCAAATGGACGCCGTGCGGCGCGACCGCAACCTCATGCAGCGCTTTCCCAACGAGGCTGCGCACAACAAGGCGCGCGCCGAGGCACTCGACAACATCCACAACGCCTTGCGCATTTCCGAAGCGCGCATCACCTTGCTCCAGGCCGAGCGCAAGCCACTTCTCGACGAGGCCGAGTTCTACGCCAACAAGCCGCTGCCGAGCAAGCTCAAGAACGCCCTCGACGCCAACGACGCGTCGCTCGAGGCGCAGAAATCGCTGGTGCAGAACCAGCAGTCGGAAGTCGTGCGCATCAACGCGCTCTACGACGCCCAGCTGACGCGCCTGAAGAAGCTCTGGGCCGGCGCTCCGGCGGGCTCGCTCGGGCCGGTGCCTGGTGCCACGCCGACCGCGCTGCCGGGCCGCACGTCGAATTGACGGCGCACTGCGCCCGACGGCTCCTCAGCCGAGGCGCTCGCGCAGCAGGGCGTGCAGCCGCGCCGGGTCGGCCTTGCCCTGGGTCGCTTTCATCGCCTGGCCGACCAGGGCATTGAAGGCCTTCTCCTTGCCGGCGCGAAACTCCTCGACCGACTTCGGATTCGCGGCGATCACCGCGTCGACGACGCGCTCGAGCTCGGCCGCGTCGCGCAACTGGCGCAAGCCCTTCGCATCGATGATCGCGTCGACGCTGTCAGCCTCGCCGCTCCAGAGCGCGTCGAACACCTGGCGCGCCGCGCTGTTCGAGATCGTCTGGTCGGCGATGCGCGAGACCAGCGCGGCGAGTTGCGCCGGCGCCAGCGGAATCGTCGCCAGTCCGCCCGCGTTCATGCGCCGCGCGACCTCGCCCATCAGCCAGTTGGCGACGAGCTTGGGCTGGCCGCTGGACTTTGCCGCGCTCTCGAAGTGGGCGGCGAACTCCTTGGTCTGCGTCATCGCCCTCGCGTCGTACGCGGCGAGCGAATAGTCGCGCTGGAATCGCGCCGCCATCTCGCGCGCCAGCTCGGGCATGCCCTGCTGCACGCGGTCGATCCAGGCGGCGGAAATCGCCAGCGGCGGTAGGTCGGGATCGGGGAAATAGCGGTAGTCGTGCGCGTCTTCCTTCGAGCGCATGGCGCGCGTCTCGCCGTGCTCGGGGTCGAAGAGGACCGTCGCCTGCTGCACCTGGCCGCCGTCTTCGAGCAGATCGATCTGCCACTGCACCTCGTAGTCGATCGCCTGCTGCATGAAGCGAAAGCTGTTCAGGTTCTTGATCTCGCGCCGCGTTCCGAACGGGCCTCCCGGGCGGCGCACCGAGACGTTGGCGTCGCAGCGAAAGCTTCCCTCCTGCATGTTGCCGTCGCAGATGTCGAGCCAGACGACGAGCGCGTGCAGCGCTTTGGCGTACTCGATGGCCTCGGCGCTCGAACGCATCTCGGGCTCGGAGACGATCTCGAGCAACGGCGTGCCGGCGCGGTTCAGGTCGATCCCGGTCCAGTCGCCGGCGAAGTCGGGCGGCGCGCCGCCTGGCCCGGTGCCGCTGGGGCCCGCGGCTACCGCAGCGCCGTCGCTCTCGAGAACCCGGGCGATTCCGTGGATCGACTTGCCCGCGTCTTCCTCGAGATGGGCGCGCGTCAGGCGCACCCGTCGCGGCACATCGCCGACGAAGAAATCGACGACGCCGCCCTGCACGACCGGCGTCTCGTACTGGCTGATCTGGTAGCCCTTGGGCAAGTCGGGATAGAAGTAGTTCTTGCGCGCGAAGATCGACAGCGGTGCGATCGTCGCGCCGACGGCCAGCCCGAAGCGGATCGCCCGCTCGACGGCGCCGCGATTGGCGACCGGCAGGGTTCCGGGCAAGGCCAGGTCGACGGCCGAGGCCTGCGTGTTCGGCGCGGCGCCGAACGCCGTCGACGCGCCGCTGAAGATCTTCGATCGGGTCGAGAGCTGCGCGTGCGTCTCGATGCCGATGACGACCTCCCAGCCGCGGACGAGCGGTGCTTGCGACGTCGATGCTGCCGTCATCGTCGCTCCCTCACGCTGCCGACGCCGGAGCGCGCGCGTGCCAGTCGGTCGCGCGCTGGAAGGCGTGCGCGGCATGCAGCAGCGTGCCTTCTTCGAAGTAGTTGCCGATCAGCTGCATGCCGACGGGCATGCCGGCGGCGCCGAACCCGGCGGGAATGCTCATTCCCGGCAAGCCGGCCAGGCTCGCCGGCAGGGTGAAGATGTCGGCGAGGTAGTTCGCGACCGGGTCATCGCTCTTGTCGCCGAGCTTCCACGCCACCGTCGGTGCGACCGGGCCGGCGATCACGTCGCAGGCGCGAAAGCACGCCTGGAAGTCGTCGGCGATCATGCGGCGGAGCTTTTGCGCCTGCAGGTAGTAGGCGTCGTAGTAGCCGTGCGAAAGCACGTAGGTGCCGATCATGATGCGGCGCTTCACCTCTGGGCCGAAGCCTTCGCTGCGGCTCGCCTTGTACATGTCGACGAGGTCGCTGTAGTGCTCGGCTCGATGGCCATAGCGGACGCCGTCGAAGCGCGACAGGTTCGACGACGCCTCGGCCGGGGCGATCAGGTAGTAGACGGGAATCGCGAGCTCGGTGCGCGGCAGGCTGACGTCGACGAGGGTCGCGCCGAGGCGCTCGAGCTCGGCCAGCGCCGCGCGCAATGTGGCCTCGACGTCGCCGGCCAGCGCCGCCGGGAAGAACTCCTTCGGCAGCCCGATGCGCAGGCCGTGCAGCGGGCGCTGCGCCGTCGCGCCTTCGCGGCTCTTGCCCAGCGCGGCGACGAAGTCCTGCGGCGGCCGCTCGGCGCTGGTCGAGTCGCGCGGGTCGTTGCCGCTCATCGCCGAGAGCAGCAGGGCGCAATCCTCGGCGCTGCGGGCGAGCACGCCGGCCTGGTCGAGGCTCGAGGCGAAGGCGATCATGCCGTAGCGCGAGCACACGCCGTACGTCGGCTTGACTCCGGTGACGCCGCAAAAGCTCGCCGGCTGGCGGATCGACCCGCCGGTGTCGGTGCCGGTCGCCGCCGGCAGCAGGGGCGCCGCCACCGCGGCCGCCGAGCCGCCCGACGATCCGCCCGGAACGCGGCTCGTGTCCCACGGGTTCCTCACCACTTTCCAGGCCGAGTTCTCGTTGCTCGAGCCCATCGCGAACTCGTCGCAGTTGAGCTTGGCGAGGGTGACGGTGCCGGCCTCGGTCAAACGCGCGATGACGGTCGCATCGAATGGGCTGCGATAGCCGGCGAGGATGCGCGAGCCGGCTGTCGTCGGGAGATCGCGCGTGACGAAGATGTCCTTGTGCGCGAGGGGGACGCCGACGAGCGCACCGGCGTCGCCGCGCGCCAGGCGCACATCGGCCTCGCGCGCCTGCTCGAGCGAGCGTTCGGCATCGCCCGCCAGGGCGACGCCCAGGTGCTCGTGGGCCGCGAGCCGCGCCAGCAGATGGGTCGCGAGCTCGACGCTCGAGACCTCCTTCGCGTGCAGCGCCCGGCCCGCTTCGGCGACGCCGAGCGTATGCAGTGGAGCCGTCATTCGATGACCTTCGGGACGAGGAACAGGCCGCCGGCCACGGCCGGAGCGCTCAGCTGGTTGGCGGCGCGCTCGTCGACTTCGGTGACCTCGTCGTCGCGCAGGCGCAGGTGCGCATCGCCGACCGCGGCCAGCGGCGTGTAAAGCGGTTCGACGCCGCTGGTATCGACCTGGCTCATCAGCTCGACGATGCGAAAGAAGCTGTTCAGCTGCTCGAGCAGGCGCGCCTCTTCGTCAGGGCCGAGCTTCAGGCGGGCCAGCTCGGCAATGCGGCGCACGTCGTTGGGGGTCAGGGCCATCGCGGGGAAGCAATCGCGGCAAGGGTCGCGGCAAGGTGCGAAACGAGGCCACGCGGACCTCGAATTGCCGCAAGGCTGGGTTATTATCCCCGGTTAGTTCACAGCCCTCGTCGCCGCTGCGAAGGGCTCGGCGTCACTGAAATTCGATCTCGGCCCGAGACACGTCTCGCCCCTCGCCCGACGCCACCCACTTTCCCAGACCCATGTTCGGATCCTTTCGTCGCTATTTTTCGACGGACCTCGCCATCGACCTCGGCACCGCCAACACGCTGATCTACGTGCGTGGCAAGGGGATCGTGCTCGACGAGCCGTCCGTCGTCGCCATCCGCCACGAAGGCGGGCCCAACGGCAAGAAGACCATCCAGGCCGTCGGTGCCGAAGCCAAGGCCATGCTCGGCAAGGTGCCCGGAAACATCGAGGCGATCCGGCCGATGAAGGACGGCGTGATCGCCGACTTCACCGTCACCGAGCAGATGTTGAAGCAGTTCATCAAGATGGTCCACCCGCGGTCCGTCTTGCGCCCGAGCCCGCGCATCATCATCTGCGTGCCCTGCGGCTCGACCCAGGTCGAGCGCCGCGCCATCCGCGAGTCGGCGCTCGGCGCGGGCGCCTCGCAGGTCTACCTGATCGAAGAGCCCATGGCGGCGGCGATCGGCGCCGGACTGCCGGTCTCGGAAGCGAGCGGCTCGATGGTCGTCGACATCGGCGGCGGAACGACCGAGGTCGGCGTGATCTCGCTCGGCGGCATGGTCTACAAGGGCAGCGTGCGGGTCGGCGGCGACAAGTTCGACGAAGCGATCATCAACTACATCCGCCGCAACTACGGCATGCTGATCGGCGAGCCGACGGCCGAGATGATCAAGAAGAACATCGGCTCGGCGTTCCCCGGTTCCGAGGTGAAGGAGATCGAGGTCAAGGGCCGCAACCTCTCCGAAGGCGTGCCGCGC
>DATMGW010000081.1:0-5272 GCA_035555295.1 Caldimonas sp. | reverse complement strand
GATCGAGCTGACGATCTCGAAGTAGAGGAGCGCCAGGCCGCCGGTCTTGCCGACCTTCTTCATGTCTTCCATGCCGGCGATGCCGACGACGACGGTACAGAAGATGATCGGCGCGATGAGCCGCCGGTCGGATGCCGGCGTGCCCGGACTCTAGCGCGAGCGCCACTCGCGCTCCGCAGCGACCGCCCGCCTCAGCTCTGCACCAGCCTGCGACTCTTGGCGATCGACATCAGGATGCCGAGACCCAGGCCCAGCGTCACCATCGCAGTGCCGCCGTAGCTGACGAAGGGAAGGGGAACGCCGACGACGGGCAGGATGCCGCTCACCATGCCCATGTTGACGAAGGCGTAGGTGAAAAAGCTCAGCGTGATGGCGCCGGCGAGCAGCCGAGTGAAGACCGTCGGCGCCTCGGCGGCGATCATCAACCCGCGCAGGATGAGAAAGACGAAGCCGAGCAGCAGGCCGACGCAGCCGACCAGGCCGAACTCCTCCGAGAACGCGGCGAAGATGAAATCCGTGGTGCGCTCGGGAATGAACTCGAGGTGGGTCTGCGTCCCCTTCATGAAGCCCTTGCCGGTCGTTCCGCCCGAGCCGATCGCGATCTCGCCCTGGATGATGTGAAAGCCCTTGCCGAGCGGATCGGTTGTCGGGTCGAGCAGCGTGCAGACGCGGTTCTTCTGGTAGTCGCGCAGCATCGGCCACTTCACCTCGGGCTGGCAGATGCGGTCCTCGGACAGGACGATCGCGGTCACCGCGGCGGCGGCGAGCACGGCGAAGGGAACGATCAGCTTCCAGGACAGCCCGGCGAAGAAGATGACGTAGATGCCAGCGGAAAGGACGAGGATCGCCGTTCCGAGATCGGGCTGCTTGACGATGAAGGCGACCGGCACGAGGACGAGCGTCGTCGCGATCAGGAAGTCGAACGCGCGCAGCTGACCTTCGCGGCGCTGGAACCACCACGCCAGCATCAGCGGCATGGCGATCTTCATGATCTCGCTCGGCTGGATCGTCACGCCGACGAAGAGCCAGCGCGTCGCGCCCTTCTTCGTCACGCCCAGGCCCGGCAGGGCGGTGGCCACGAGCAGGGCGAGACCGACCAGATAGAGCGGAACGGCCAGGCGCATCAGCTGCTGCGGCGGCACCTGGGCGACGAGAAAGAGCAGTACCACGGCCAGCGCCATGTTGCGTGCGTGGTCGACGAAGCGCGTGCCGTGATCGAAACCGGCCGAGTACATCGTCGCCAGGCCGGTCGCCGCGAGCAGGGTGACGACGAGCACGAGCGGTCCGTCGAAGCCGCTCCACATCGGCCGCGTCCGCTGCCAGAGCGATGGCCGCTCGAAGACGTAGCTCATGGCGTTCCGGCGGGGCGCAACGCAACGCGCGCGCCCGCACCGCCGTCGACCGTCGCCCCCTGAAGCACGATCTCGTCGGCCGCTCGCGGCGTGCCGATCGGCGCCGTCGACTGTCCGAGCCGGGTCGCCGCGATGTCGGCCTCGCTCGGATACTGGCCGAGCAGGACGTAGTCGAAGATGCGGCGCGCGATCGGCGCCGCGGCGCCGGCGCCGAAGCCGGCGTTCTCGACGACGAGCGCCACCGCGATGCGCGGGTTCTCGAGCGGCGCGAAAGCGGTGTAGAGGGCATGGTCGCGGTGCCGCTCGTCGACGCGATTGGCGTTGTACTTCTCGTTCGCCTTGATCTCGACGACTTGCGCCGTCCCGGTCTTGCCGCCCGTCTTGTACGGCGCGCCGACGAACGAGCCGCGCGACGTGCCTTCCTGCGTCACCCCGTAGAGCGCGTTGTGGATGAAGGCGACGTACTCGGGCTTCCACGGCAGCGGTGGCGGGTCGGCGAAGGCGAGCGGCTTGGCCACCCGGCTCTCGTAGTTCTCGACGGCGCGCACCAGATGCGGCGTGTGTCGCTCCCCGCCCGCCGCCATCGTCGCCGTCGCCTGCGCCAGCTGCAGCATCGTGAAGGCGTTGTAGCCCTGGCCGATGCCGAGCGAGATCGTCTCGCCGGCGTACCACTTCTGCGCTTCCTTCTTCTTGTACGCGTTGCGCTTCCATTCGGTCGACGGCAGGGTGCCGCGCAGCTCGCCCTGCAGATCGATCCCGGTGGTCTGGCCGAAGCCGAGGGGCGCCATGAAGTCGTGGATCGCGTCGACGCCGAGATCGTTGCCGAGCATGTAGTAGTAGGTGTCGCACGACTGAACGATCGACTTGTACATGTCGACGGTGCCGTGGCCGCCTTCCTTGTCGTCGCGAAAGCGATGGTTGCCGAAGTTGAAGTAGCCCGGGTCGAAGATCGTCTGCTGCGGCGTGCGCTTGCCGAGCATGAGCGCGGCCATCGCCATGAAGGGCTTGTAGGTCGAGCCCGGCGGATAGGTCCCGCGCAGCGCCCGGTTCAGAAGCGGCTTGTCGGGCGACTCGTTGAGCGCCTTCCAGTTCTCGGAGTCGATGCCGTCGACGAAGAGGTTCGGATCGAAGTTGGGCTTGCTGACGAAGGCGAGAATCTCGCCGTTGCGCGGGTCGATGGCGACGAGCGCGCCGCGGCGGTCGCCGAACAGCTCCTCGACCATCGCCTGCAGTCGGATATCGATCGCCATGACGAGCGCGTTGCCCGGCGTCGCCGGGCTCGAGCGCAGGCGCCGCACGGCGTGGCCGCCGGCGCTCATCTCGACTTCCTCGAAGCCGGTCGTGCCGTGCAATTCGCTTTCGTAGTTCTGCTCGACGCCGAGCTTGCCGATGTACTCGGTGCCGCGGTAGTTGGCGAGGTCGTCGTCGCTCCAGTTGTCCTCCATCGATTGCTTCTCGCCCGGGTTGATGCGGCCGATGTAGCCGATCAGGTGGCTGCCGAGCTCGCCGAGCGGATAGCTGCGAAACAGGCGCGCCTTGATCTCGACGCCATCGAAGCGAAAGCGCTGCGCCGTGAACCGCGCCACTTCCTCGTCGCTCAGGCGGTTGCGGATCGGCACCGATTCGAGGCTCTTGCTTTCGTCGATGACGCGCCTGAAGCGCTTGCGATCGCGCGGCTGGATGTCGACGATCTCGGCCAGCTTGTCGATCGTCGCCTCGAGGTTTGCCACCTTGGCCGGTGCGATCTCCAGCGTGTAGGCCGAGTAGTTGTTGGCGAGCACGACGCCGTTGCGGTCGAGGATCAGACCGCGATTGGGCGTGATCGGAACGACGGCGATGCGGTTGTTCTCGGCCTGGACCGAAAGCTCCTCGTGCTTGCCGATCTGCAGGTAGGCGAGGCGCGCAACGAGCAGGCCGAAGGCGAACAGGACGAACAGCGCCGCCGCGGCGAGGCGCAGGCGAAAGCGCGCCAGCTCGTTCTCGGTGTTGCGCAGCTCGGTCACAGCGGCCGGTTCTCGTCGGGATCGGGGGGGCGGCGCTGCGGAGCGAGCAGCAGCCACGTCGCCACCGGCCAGAGCAGCGCCTGGAACATCGGCGCGAGGATCAGCTCCCAGCCCGGGAACATGCCGCCGGCGATCATGCGCACGATCAGCGAGACCGCTTGCGCGGCGAGAAACAGCGGCAGGATCTGCACCGCCTGCGACGGCACCGTGAACCACAGGAGCCTGCGGTGCACAGTCACGGCGAAGAAGCTGAGCAAGGTGTAGGCGAGCGCGTGCTGGCCGAGCACGGCGCCGCTGTGCACGTCCATCAGCAGGCCGAAGGCGAAGGCGACGCCGACGCCGACGCGGCGCGACTGGTGAACGTTCCAGAACACGAGCACGAGGGCGAGGAAATCGGGCATCGCGGCGACGCGGCCGAGCGGGACGATGTTGAGAAGAAAAGCGGTGACCAGCGTCGTCCAGACGAACAGCGGATTGACCGGCATCAGCAGCTGGTCGGAAGCGCGCGGCATGATCATCGGCGCCCCGCCTTCTTCGTTGACGCTTTCGCCGGGGCCGGCTCCGACGCCGCGGCTTCCGGGCGCGGCGGCAGTTGCAGGCCGGTCGGCTCGAGAACGAGCACGTGGCGCACGCCGTCGGACGCCGCCGTCGGCGTGAGGGCGATGCGCGCGAAGCCGGAATCGACCTTGCGGTCGACGGCGCTCACCTTCGCGACGAGCAGGCCCGCAGGATAGACGCCGTCGACGCCGGAGGTCGTCAGGATGTCGCCGACCTGCACGTCGGCGTTACCGGCCATGAAGCGCATCTCGAGCGGCCCGGCGCCGGCGACCGTGCCGCCGAACGCGGCGCTGCGCGCTCCGGTGCGCCGGTTCAGCACCGGGATCGCGGCGTCGCGGTCGGTGAGCAGCGTCACTTCGGACGACTGCAGGTAGACACGCGTCACCTGCCCGAGCACGCCAGCTTCGTTGATGACCGGCGAGCCGAGGACGACGTTGTTCGTGACGCCGCGATCGATGATGACCTTGCGCGAGTACGGATCGGCCGCTTCGTAGAGGAGCTCGGCCGCCTGCGAGCGCACGTTGAGCGTCGGCCGCAGCTCGAGCAGGGCGCGCAGGCGCGCGTTCTCCTGCACCAGCTGGTCGACCCGCATCGCCCGCTCGGCCTGCCGCGCCAGGTCGTGCCGGGCCGCTTCCTCACCGGCTCGCGCCTCGGCGAGGCCGCCGAAATAGCCGCGCCCGGTCGAGAGCGCCTCGACCGGAACGAGCAAGGCGCGTTGCAACGGATAGAGCATCGTCGCCGCGGTCGCCCGGACCGGCTGCGTGATGCGAAAGCGCACGTCGGCGACCATCAGGAAAAGCGCCAGCGCCGAGCAGAAGCACAGCTTCGTCAGCGCCGAAGGGCCCTGGCGGAAGAACGGCGGCGGCGTGCGATCGAGGGTGCCGAGCGCCATCGTCGCGAACCCGCCCCGGTTTCAGCTCACTCGGAGGTGAAGATGGAGCCGAGGCGCTCCATGCGCTCGAGGGCCATGCCGCAACCGCGCACGACACACGTCAGCGGGTCTTCGCCGACGAGCACCGGCAAGCCGGTCTCCTCGGCAAGGAGGCGATCGAGATCGCGCAGCAGCGCCCCGCCGCCGGTCAGCATCATGCCGCGCTCGGCGATGTCGGCGCCGAGCTCGGGCGGCGTCTGCTCGAGGGCGTTCTTGACGCTCGAGACGATCTGGTTGAGCGGGTCGGTCAGCGCTTCCAGGATCTCGTTCGACGAGATCGTGAAGCTGCGCGGCACGCCTTCGGAGAGGTTGCGGCCCTTGACCTCGATCTCCTTCACCTCGGAACCGGGGAACGCCGAGCCGATGTTCTTCTTGATCATCTCGGCCGTCGGCTCGCCGATCAGCATGCCGTAGTTGCGGCGGATGTA
>DATMGW010000080.1:0-3377 GCA_035555295.1 Caldimonas sp. | reverse complement strand
TGGAATCTGCTCGACCGGATCGGCGAGGCCAGCCTGGGCTATTCGCGGCTCGAGGATCCGCGCCTGTCCGCATTCCTCGCCTTCGCCACCGCGGTCGCCGAGGAGATGGCCGGGGCGAGCGCGCCCGATACCGCGCTGTTTCGACGCGGACTGAATCGGATCGATGTCTTCCTCTCGGAACAGCTGCAGGGGCAACTGAAAGCCGCGCAGGCTTCGGTCGACGCCCTCCAGCTCGCCGAGCGGCGCGAGATCCTGCAGCAGCACCTGACGCAGCGCCTCACCGATCAGATGGTGGCCGTGCGAACCTCGCCAGCGATCCGCCGCTTCATCACCGGCACCTGGGCGCGGGTGATCGCCGAGAACATGCTGCGCCACGGCGAGCAATCGGAAGCGACGATGAGCGACCTGAAGACGGTCGACGATCTGCTCTGGAGCCTGAAGATTCCCGATCATCCGCAGAGTCGGCAACGCCTGCTGCAACTCTTGCCCACCCTGCTGCAGCGTCTGCGTGTCGGCATGGAGCTGGTCGCCCTTCCCGTGCCTGAGCAACAGGGAGTGCTCAACGAGCTCATGGCGATTCACACCGAGGCTCTGCGCCCCGGCACGCGCGGCACCGGTTCGCTGACGCCCGAGGAAATCGTCCAGCGCATGCGCGACGAGGTGGTGCCGGAAACGCCGCCGGCGCGCAGCTTCAGCGACTCGGTGATCGATCTGTCGTCGATGGAGACGGTCCCCGCGGAACACCTGCCGAGCAGCGGCGACCGGTCCGCCGAGGACGACCCCGGACGACGTGTCGAAAGCTTGCGCGCCGGCGACCGGCAACGCATCTTCCTGCAGGGGCGGTGGTGTCGCGTGCAGCTGCTCTGGCGCAGCGACCGCAGCCTCTTCTTCCTCTTTGCAGGCGAGTCGCCGACGCGCACGCATTCGATCACCCGCCGCGCCCTCGAGCGCCTCAGCTCGGCCGGCCTGGTGCAGCCGATCGAATCGCGGCCGCTGGTGCCGCGCGCCGTCGACCGGATGATGCGGGAGGTGTCGCCGCGCGCCTGAGGCTAGTGCGCGAGCTCGGCTTCGATCTCGGCAGCGACCATCGCGGGTCGCTCGTGGACGATCCAGTGCGTGGCACCGGGAACGCGGACGATCCGCATGTCGGGAACGTAGGCCTCGAGTCCGACGAGCAGGGTTGGCTGCAAGGCGACATCTCCTTCAGCCCACACGACGCGGGTCGGCACGCGAACGGTCACGGCTTCGGGCGCGAAGCGGACGCTCATCACGGTCGCGTCGTCCGCGGTCGGGGGATGGAGAGGCGAGGCACGGTAGTAGTTGCAGCCACCGCGCAGACCCGCGCGCCAGACCTCGCGATACTGCTCGCGCACGCTCTCGGTCAGCCAGCCTCCGCCCGGATGCCTGGCATCGGTGGCGCCCATGTTGGTGAAGAAGGGCCAGAGCCGGGCGAAGTCGTTCGCCGCAAGCAATACTTCGGCGTCGGTACGGCGCAGGAAGTTCATGTAAGCGCTCGCCGCCTGCTGCGCCGGGTCGCTTTGCAGGTCGCGAAGAAACGTCGCGGGGTGAGGCGAGTTGACGATCACGAGGCAACGCATCGCGCTGGGCCTTTGCGCCGCCAGGCTCCAGGCGACCGCGCCGCCCCAGTCGTGGGCGACGAGCGCCTGAACGCGGCTGCCGAGCAAGTCGATCAGCGCCGAGATGTCGGCGACGAGATGCTTGGCGCGATAGGCCTCGACGTCGAGCGGCGCGGACGATCGCTCGTAGCCGCGCAGGTTCGGCGCAACGCAGCGGAATCGGGAGGAGAAGTGCTCGAGCAGCTCGTCCCAGACGAATGCCGCCTCGGGAAAGCCGTGCAGGAAAAGGAGCACCGGCGCACCTTGCCGGCCGCTCGCGCGACAACTGAGCTCGATGCCGCTGCTCAAGGCGACGCTGAAAGTCTCGATCACGTTCGAAGAAGCTGCCGAATCGCGCCGAGTATTTCATGCCCCCGGGGTCAGATACGCGAGGTCACGCCCGAACTAGGGATTTGACAAGGCCGGCCGCGCTTGGGGAGGTCTACTTCAAGATCCACATGGAAGAGGCGTTCATCACCAAGGTGACGCAGAAGGCTGCCGAGGATGGGGGCGTCCAGCAGACGGTCGAGATGGTGTTCGAGACGATCTACATCGACTACGCCAAGCAAGGCACCGACAAGAACAATCCCGGCAACCTCGACGCCTTCGTAAGCTACGACTGGGGCATCCCGGCTGGCAAGGCGTCACCGGCCACCGGCGCCTGATACGGTTCGCTCGCGCGCCTCACCCAGCGGTACAAGGTCACCGCCGCGTCGTCGACTCCGGCGCGGCTGAGGGCCGAGAAGGTGGCGACCGAAACGTCTGATTCGTCCGAGCTCACCTCCTCGAGCACTGCGGTCGCCCGCTGCAGCGAGGCGCCGCGCTCGCTACGGCTGAGCTTGTCGACCTTGGTCAGGAGCACGAGCAGCTTGACTGACCCATTGCCGATGCGCGGGGCGACAAAGCCGAGGAGCTTCTTGTCGATGTCGGTGAAGCCGAGGCGCGAATCGACCAGCATGACGATCGCACTGAGGCTGCGCCTCACCGCCAGGTACTCGGCCATCACCTCTTGCCAGCGCAGCTTGGCGCTGCGCTCGACCGCGGCGTAGCCATAGCCGGGCAGGTCGGCGAACCAGGCGTCGGGCGCGTCCTTCGGCCCGAGCTCGAAGAGGTTGATGTGCTGGGTGCGGCCCGGCGTCTTCGAGGCGAAGGCCAGGCGCCTCTGCTGGGCGAGCGCGTTGATGGCGGTCGACTTGCCGGCGTTGGAACGGCCGACGAAAGCGATTTCCGCAAGCTCGGTGGGCGGCAGCTCCGAGAGCCGGCTTGCGGTAACCAGGAAGCGTGCGGTGTGCGTCCACGCCAGCGCCCGCTTGGTCTCCAGGATCGCATCGGGGTCGGCGCCGGGGGCCGGCGGCGGGGTCGGCTGTCGGGCGGCCATGGCTGTCTCAAATCGCTCATTGTAAAATCAGCAGCTTTGGCACGAGAACATTCCTCTTCCATGAAGCCTGCTGCTCGAGTGTTCGCTTGTCTGGCCGCGGCTCTTACCAGCGCGTTTACGTTCGCTGCAGCGCCCGCGCCCGCGCCCGCGCCCAAGGCCGACCTAGCCAAGGGCGAGACGATTTCGACGAGTGTGTGCGTCGCCTGCCATACCAACGACGGCTCGCGCGGCATCCCGGCCAACCCGATCCTGCAGGGCCAGCACGCCGACTACATCGCCAAGCAGCTCGCCGAGTTCAAGGCCGGCAAGCGAGACAACCCGATCATGAAGGGCATGGCCTCGACGCTGAGCGATGCCGACATGAAGAATGTCGCCGCCTTCTA
>DATMGW010000079.1:0-4225 GCA_035555295.1 Caldimonas sp. | reverse complement strand
CCCGCCGGCTGTCGCCGACGAGCCGGCGCGTGCCGCGCACGAGCAGCCAGGCGTGCGCCGCTTCGCGCGACACGAGCACGGTGGGGATGGCGCCCGTCACTAGAAACTTTCCTCTTCCGCGGGGACGTCGCGCGAGACGATCTGTGGCTTCACGTCGAGATCGGGCGGCTCGCCCATCATGCGCAAGGTCTGCTGCACGACCTCGCTGAAGACCGGCGCGGCGACGTCGCCGCCGAAGTACTTGCCGGCGGTGGGCTCGTCGACCATGACGGCGACGATGATGCGCGGATGCGCGATCGGCGCCATGCCGACGAACCAGGCGCGGTACTTCTTCTGCGCGTAGCCGCCGCCCTCCTGCTTGTACGCCGTGCCGCTCTTGCCGCCGACCGAGTAGCCCATGACCTGCGCCTTCGGCGCGGTGCCGCCGGGCAAGGTGACGAGATGCAGCATGTCGCGCACCGCCGCCGCCGTCTTCGGCGAGAGAACGCGGATCCCCGAGACCGCCGCGACCGGCGCCGTTCCGAGCGGCCGCGTCAGCGTCACCGGGATCAACTCGCCGTCGTGCGCGAACACGGTGTAGGCGTGGGCGATCTGGAACAGCGACGCCGACAGGCCGTAGCCGTAGCTCATCGTCGCCTGCTCGATCGGCCGCCAGCTCTTGTAGGGACGCAGCCGCCCGGTGACGACGCCCGGGAATTCGAGCTGGGGCTTCTGCCCGAAGCCGGCCGCGCTGTAGAGCTCCCACATCTCGCGCGGCGCGAAGGTCATCGCCATGCGCACGGCGCCGACGTTGCTCGACTTCTGGATCACCTCGCTCACCGTCAGGTTGCCGTGCGGATGCGAATCGCTGATCGTCGAGCCGGTCAGCGTCAGCTTGCCGGGCGCGGTCTGGATGACGGTCGAGGGCGTGACGCGGCCGGTCTCGAGCGCCCAGCCGACGATGAACGGCTTCATCGTCGAGCCGGGCTCGAAGGTGTCGGTCAGGGCGCGATTGCGCAGCTGGGCGCCGGTGAGGTTGCGCCGGTCGGCGGGCGAGTAGCTCGGGAAGTTCGCCAGCGCCAGCACCTCGCCGGTCTGCGCGTCGAGGACGACGACGCTGCCGGCCTTCGCCTTGTTCGCGGCGACGGCGTCGCGGATCCGCTGGTAGGCGAAGAACTGCACTTTCGAGTCGACCGAGAGGCCGACGTCGCGGCCGTCGGCGGCGGCGACGCTTTCGCCGACGTCCTCGACGACGCGGCCGAGGCGATCCTTGATGACGTGGCGCGTCCCGTCGCGGCCGGCGAGATCCTTCTGGAACGCGAGCTCGATTCCTTCCTGGCCGCGGTCCTCGACGTTGGTGAAGCCGACGACGTGCGCCGCCGCCTCGCCTTCGGGGTACTTGCGCTTGTACTCGCTGACTTCGTGGATGCCCTTGATGCCGAGGCCGCGAACCTCCTTGGCGACGGCGTCGTCGACCTGCCGGCGCAGCCAGACGAAGTTCGGGTTGTCGTCGAGCCGGCTTTCGAGCTCGACGCTCGTCATGTCGAGCGCGCGAGCCAGCCGGGCGCGGCTCGCGGCATTGCCCTCGAGGTCCTTCGGGATCGCCCAGATCGACGGCGCGGGGATGCTCGCCGCCAGGATCAGCCCGTTGCGGTCGAGGATGCGGCCGCGGCTCGCCGGAAGCTCGATCGTGTGGCCGTAGCGGATCTCGCCCTGCTTGAGAAAGAACGGCGCCGCGACGATCTGCACGTAGACGGCGCGACCGAGCAGCACCGAGAACCCCAGGCCGACGAGAGCGACGAGCAGCTTCGAGCGCCACGGCGGCGTCGGCGTCGCCAGCAGCGGGCTGGTCGAGTAGTTGACGCTCTTCACGCTCGCGGCGGCGCGCGACTTCGGCGTGCTCTTCCTGCTCATCGCATCGCTCCCTGCGCGGCGGGAAGCGACGCCGCCGGCGCGACGGCGGGCAGCTCGACGTACTGGGTCACCGCCGGCGTCGCCGTGCGCATCGCCAGGCGTTCGCGCGCCGTTCTCTCGACCCGCAGCGGCGTCGCCTGCGACCTCAGCTCGGTGCGCAGGCGCTCGCTCTCGTTGTCGAGCGAGCGCTCTTCGCCTTGCGCCCGGTCGAGCGCGGCGAACAGGCGTCGCGATTCGTACGACACGCGCACGAGATAGACGCTGCTCAGGAGCAGTGCCACGAGCAGCAGCAGGTTCAGGCGCGTCACCGCGTCGCTCCGGCGACGAAGGGCTCGGCGGTCCGCTCGGCGACACGCATCACCGCCGAGCGGGCGCGCGGATTCGCGTCGGCCTCGGCGGCGCCCGGCTTGACGCGCGCGACGGCCGTCAGCCGATGCGGCTTCGGCGCGGCGAACGGCGCGCGCCGGTCGAACTCGCTGCGGCTCTCGCGCGCGATGAAGGTCTTGACGATGCGGTCTTCGAGCGAATGAAAGCTGACGACGACGAGCCGGCCGCCCGGCGCAAGCAGCTCGAGCGCCGCGTTCAGGGCTTGTTCGAGCTCCTCAAGCTCGGCGTTGACGAAAATCCGAAGCGCCTGAAACGTGCGCGTTGCAGGGTTCTGGCCCGCCTCTCGGGTGCGCACCGCACGAGCCACGACTTCGGAAAGCTCGCTCGTGGTTCGAACTGGACGCCCGCCTTCGCGCCGAGCAACAAGCGCCTTTGCAACCTGTAGAGCAAACCGTTCTTCCCCATAGTCGCGTATCACCTCCGCAATGTGGCGTTCGTCGGCCCGGGCCAGGAATTCGGCAGCGCTCTCGCCGCGCGTCGGGTCCATCCGCATGTCGAGCGGCCCGTCGAAACGAAAGCTGAAGCCGCGCGCCGGCGCGTCGATCTGCGGCGACGACACGCCGAGGTCCAGGAGGACGCCGTCGACGCGCTCGATGCCGAGCGCGGCCAACGTTGCCGCCATCTGCGAGAAGGTCGTGTGGGCGATGGAGAAACGCGCATCGGCGACGAGATCGCTCGCCTCTTCAGCGCTGCGCACGGCCTCGGGATCGCGATCGATGGCGACGAGCCGGCCGCCGGGCGACAGGCGCGCCAGGATGGCGCGGGCGTGGCCGCCCCGGCCGAAGGTACCGTCGACGTAGATGCCGTCGGGCGCGGTGACGAGGGCCGCCACGGCCTCGCCCAGGAGGACGCTGACGTGCTCCGTGTCGCGAGCGGCCGCCATCAGAAGCTGAAGCTCTTCAGCGACTCGGGCATGGCCGACTGCATCACCGCCGCTTCGTGCGCGGCGTGCCGTTCGGCGTCCCACAACTCGAAGTGGCTGCCCATTCCGAGCAGCATCACGTCACGCACCAGCCCGGCGGCCGTTCGCAGCTCGGGCGCGATGAGGACGCGCGACGAGGCGTCGATCTCGACATCCATCGCGTTGCCGAGGAAGACGCGCTTCCAGCCGCTCGAATCCATGGGCAGTGCTGCGACCTTGTCCCGGAAGCTCTCCCACGCCGGCCGGGGGAAGATGAGGAGCGAGCCTTCAGGATGCTTGGTGACGGTGAGCTGATTGACCCCCATCGCCGCAAGCAGTTCGCGGTGTCGCGCGGGCATCGCGATGCGGCCTTTGCCGTCGAGCGTCAACGCTGCGGGGCCTTGGAAAACGACTGAAGCCACAAAACCCCACGAAAGTGCACTTTGCGCCACTTTAGCCCAGAGGACTGGCAGGGTCAATCCGCGAACGAAACAAAAATCAATGGAATCAATGACTTAGAAGCGAGATCGCAGGCTCCTTTCAGGTATGGAGAAATGCCTTAAGAAATAAGGACTTGCAGCGAGTTATGAAAGACGAAGCTGAGGAGATGAAGGCGTTTCGAAGCGATTTGCGTGGTCTACGGGCCCGGTGAACTAGATCACGAATATGGCGTCGTCGCATCGAGCCGGGTCCGGGCTCAGACGAAACGAAAGGCGATCGAGCCGAGCGCGCCGTAGTCGACATGGAAGACGTCGCCGCGTGCCGCGGCGGTCGGCCGCGTGAACGAGCCGCCGAGGACGACGTCGCCGGCGTTGAGCTGCTCGTCGTAGGGCGCGATCTTGTTGGCGAGCCAGGCGATCCCGTTGCCGGGATGGTTGAGAACGGCGGCAGCCAGCCCGGTCTCTTCGATGACGCCGTTCTTGTAAAGCATCGCGCCTGCCCAGCGCAGGTCGACGTCGTGCGGCCGGACCGGCCGGCCGCCGGTGACGATGCCGGCGGCGGCGGCGAAATCGGCGATCGTGTCGAAGACCTTGCGCGGCGCCT
>DATMGW010000078.1:0-7902 GCA_035555295.1 Caldimonas sp. | reverse complement strand
GGCATCGCCCTGGCCGCCGCGGCTACCGCCGAGCGCGAACGCCGGCGCGCCGGCGACGAGACCGAGCGCGCCCGCGCCGCGGCCGCGCACGCGGAGCGCGAGCGCGACCGGACGGTGCACGAGCTCGACTTCTCGGAGGCCAGCCAACGCCTCTTCTTTCAGCTGATCGGCGAGTCGGGCAACAAGCCGCTGACCGCCGCGGAGATGATGCAGCGGGCGGTCGAGTTCATCGACAAGCAGTACGCCTCGGCGCCCGAGCATCGAGCGCGGTTACTTTCGCAAGTGGCGTACCAACTCACGGAAATGGGCAAGCATGCCGAAGCTCGCGCGCTGCTCGACCGTGCGCGCGAGATCGTCCTCGGGCTGGGCGATCCCAGTGCGCTCGCCGTGCTCGACTGCCAGACCGCCCTGGTCAATGCCTACGACAAGAAGCCCGCGGAGCTCCGGGCGACGATGGACCGCGCCATCGCCGTGCTCCTGCCTCAGGACGATCACACCGATTCCGCGGTCGCCAATTGCCTGACCGGGCGCTCGCATCTTCGCCGACTGGAGGGCGATCTCGAGGGTGCATTGGCCGATGCCGACCGCGCCCTCGCCTGGTTCGGCGAGCCGCGGCCCAGCCTGCGCCTGTCGGCGATGAGTGCCCGCGCCGCACGCGCGACTGCGCTGGGAATGTTGGGCCGCTGGGCCGAAGGCGCCGCCGATTACCGGCGCCTGCTCGCCGAGTTGCAAGCCGGCGGCGAGGCCGGCACGAACAGGGCCGCCATCTACACGAGCAACCTCGGCGCCTTGCTCGACGAGGGGGGCCAGACGCGGGAGGCGGCGGATGCGTACCGGCATGCGGTCGACCTGCGCAGCCGCAACGGCATGGAGGAGAGCCCCAACTCGCTCAGCCGTCTGGCCGATCTGCACGCGCGCCTGGGCGCCGGCGACGCGACCGCGCTCGCCGACCGCGCGATCGCCGCGGCGGCGAAAGGGGGAGGACCCAGACTGGCGGGAGCGGTAGCGATGTCCGCCGCGAGGGGCGCCTGCGAGCAGGGTGCATGGCCGCGCTGCGCGACGCTGCTCGCCGACGCCTGGAAGCTGTTGCAGCCGCTGCTGACGCCGACGGCGCCCTTGCGCGGCGAGTACGAGTGGATGACGATCTGGCTCGCGCTCGAGCAGGGGCCCGCGCCTGCACCACCGGTCGAAGCGCTGCAAGCCCGGCTCACGGCGCGCGAGGCTGCCTCGGCGCGGGGCGCCGCCGACATCCGGCCCTGGCTCGTGATCGCAAGGGCGCATCGGCTCGCGGGTCGGTTCGACGACGCGCGCCGGGCCCTGCAGCGCGCGACCGCCCTCGCCGGAAAGCTCAGGCAGGTCGGCTATCCGGCCAGCGAGTTCATGGGACGATGCCTGCTCGAACAGGCGCAGCTCGAGGAAGCCCTGGGCCACGCCACGCAAGCGCGCAGCGCGGCTCGCGAGGCGGCTGCACAGTTGCAGGCCGTGCTGAGCCCGCAGGCGCCGGCGGCGCAGAGTGCGACGCGACTCGCGGCGCTCGACCATGGAGAGCAGGGCGCATCGGCAGCGTGGAGCGACCCGGCGCGAGCCCCGGCAGGAAGAAGGTCGCCATGACCCACGACCCCCACCCGGGCGCCGGCGGATCGACGGGACCCGATGCCGAGGGGTCGACGCACACCGCGGCCGAATGGTTCGAGGTGCTGTACCACGAGCTGCGCCGCATGGCACGCGGCGAGTTGTTCCGGCAACGGGCCCTGACGCTCGGCCCCACGACCTTGCTGCACGAAGCGTGGCTGCGCCTCGCGCCGGCGGACCTGCGCTTCGCGACGCAGGACGACCTCGTTCGCTACACGGCGCGCGTGATGCGCAACATCGTGATCGACCACCTCCGCGAAAAGACCAGCCAGAAGCGCGGCGGCGAATTCGACTTCGTCGCCTACGAAACGATGGCCGACCTGCGCGAGCTCGGCAGCGACCGGACCCTGAGCCTCGACCTGGCGCTGCAGGACCTGGCGAGCGTCGACCCGCCACTCGCCGAGCTCGTCGAGCTGAAGTTCTTCGCCGGCCTCACCTTCGGCGAGATCGCGGCGCTGCGCAAGGTGTCGGAGCGTACCGTCCAGCGCGACTGGGACAAGGCGCGGATGCTGCTGTTCACGTCGATCAACCGCTAGGGATGCGCTCGATCGCGGGCCGCCGGCTGGCGGAGGGGCCCTCCGCCGAGCAGGTTTGGCGGGTTCTGCGCGGCGTTTCCGTTATACCGTGGACCGCACCGCCGCGGCCTGACGAGGGTTCCGACATGAGCTTGCTTCAACATCTTGGCCTGCCGACGCCGAAGAGCTTCCTGCCTGTGCATGCCGCGTCGGGTGCGCCCGGCGCGCACACGACGCCGCGCGGCCCTGCACCGGTGCCGCAGGCCCAGTCGTCGAGGTCGGCGTCGAAGCACGAAGCCGACGAGGGCGACGAGGCGAAGCTGCGCGCTAAGTCGAAGAAGATGCAAGCCGAGATCGAGGCCAAGCGCAAGCAGACGAGCGATGCCCTGGCCCAGATGCGAAAGCTCGCTCCCCTGATCGAGGCGAAGATCGCCTCGGCCCAGGGCGACGAGAAGAAGGCGCTCGTCGCCAAGCAGGCCGATCTGCAGAAGCGGACGGCGCAGGCCGAGAAAGAGATGGTCCAGGCCCACGACGACCTCGAAGCCCTCGACAGCCCCGGGACCAAGCGCGAGGAGTTGCTCGCCATCATGGCGCGGCGCGGCTCGAAGGCCAAGCTCGACGAAGAGATCGAAGTCAAGGGCGCCCCCGGCCTCGACCCGTACAAGAAGAGCGTCAACCACGACCGGACCGTGACGACCAGCTCGTACGAGAACGGCAAGGCCGTGACCGACACGGTGCACGACAAGCAGCACGTCGGCGTGGGCGGCTACACCAAGGAGCACGCGCACGAGACCGAGGTGCGCACGGGCGGCTCGACGGCGCGCAACAGCGAGGAGAAGAAGACCGCGGTCACTACCGGCGGCAAGGTGTCGGTGGAGAAGAAGACGGCCACCGAAATCGAGCTCGCCGACGGGCGCAAGTCGGGCGTCGAGCATGTCGACGCGCGCGAGTTCAGCGCCAAGGGCGGCGCGCACGAGAAGACGACCAAGGTGACGAACTTCGACGGGTCGTCGACGACGACGACGAAGAAGAACGAGATCGAGCGCGAAGATGGCCGGATCACCGCCAAGACGGGCACCACGGTCACCAAGACCGGTGCCAACGGCACGTCGGTGGCGACCGACAAGAGCGCCCACGGCGGCGTGATCGCCGGCAAGGACGGCTACGGCGCGCACGGCGGCGTCGGCGGCGGCAAGACGGTGACGTCGAAGGGCGGCATGCAGGCGGGTGTCGTCGCCGGTCTGGACGCGAACGTCCTCTGCAACGTCAGCAAGCCTTCCGGCGACCCGCCGCTCTATACGGTCACCGTGACGGTGAGCTTCGAGGCGTCGGTCGGCGTTTCCGCCGGCGCCGGCAAGAAGGAAGGCTCGAAGGGCTCGGTCGGGGTCGAGGTCAACGCCAGCGAGGAGCGCAGCATGACGGTGTCGCACCAGCTCACCGAAGCCCAGCTCGGCAGCTACACCAAGGCGCTCGAGGCCGCGTCGAAGAAGGGCGGCAAGGTCGCGGGAACGGAGCTCGAGCTCAAGGTCATCTCCGCGGGCGTCAACCAGAGCTGGACCGCCGCGAAGCAGATGTACGAGGCCCAGAAGGGAATCACGAAGAAGACGACCGACGCGCTCACGAACGTCGGCGACTCGATCGGGAAGAAGGAAGTGTCGACGCGCGGCGCCGGCGCGAACGCCTCGTATGGCCCGGTCGGCGCCCACCTCGGCGCCACAGACACCCACACCCGCGAGACCAAGGTCACGCGCGGCAAGAAAGGCGTGCTCGACGTCGACAGCAGCGGCTCCGACAACCGCAAGACGGATGCGTCGGTGTCGCTGTACGGCGTCGGGGCGAGCCACTCGCACGTCCACGAGACGCGCTTCGGCTATTCGATCGAGATCGATCCGAAGAACGATCCCGACGGCAAGCTGGTCGAATGGCTCGGCCACTGCAAGAACGAGCAGGACTACGCGATCTTCATCGGGGCCAACAAGGGCAGCGGCAAGATCAAGGTTCTCACCCACACGACCGGCAAGTCGGATTCCGACACGACCGGCGTCTCCGCCGGCAAGGGCAAGGCCACCGCCGGCATCTCCTGGAACAGCGGCGTCGACGAGGACACGACGGTCGACGGCTCGGGCAAGCTGATCAAGAAGCGCGTCGCCGGCCACAACGGCCACGGAGGCAACTTCGGTCCGCTCGCCGATTCGGAGTCCGACGATGCGGTGGCCGAGATCACCAGCGACGACGCTTCGCTGACGCTGACGCACACGGAAAACGACAACCACAACAAGCGCGCACGGGACAAGAAGAAGAAGCAGATCGAAGACAAGCTGCACGGCAAGAAGGAAGAGGGCAAGGCCTCCGGCGGCGTGCTGACACAAGCCGCCGGCGGCGGCGAAGAGCCGGACACGGCGACCCGCGACGTCCACGGCCTGAAGATGACCGTCGCCGAGCTCAAGAAGATCGGCGGCGCCTGCTGCCGCAGCTGGGACTGGTGGAAGGCGCAGACGCGCAACCCCAAGGAGCACAAGGACTGGTACGAGGCCGGCAACGCCATCCGCCAGGCCAAGGGCGCTCCCGGTGCAGTGGCCGAAGAGCTGGCGCGGTTCATCGGCAAAGATGCGTCGGACCGTCGTCAGACGGTCGAGTTCCTGATACGCGGCGGCTACCACCAGGTCGGCGGCCACGCCTTCGAGTTCCCGGACAGCCTGCGCGACATCCAGGACGACTACGACACCATCACCGACGACCATCTCGACGACAAGATGAACGCGTTCGCCAACAAGAAGGGCGACCCCGCCGCCGCCGCGGAATGCAAGCGCCTCGCCGATATCGCCGATCGCATCACCGCGCGGATCTCCGCCTGCGGCGACTTCAACGACAAAGGCACGAAGGCGGAGATGCTGCAGGCGGTGAACAACGCCCGCAGCATGCTGTTCAGGGGCATCAAGGGCTACGGTGGCGACCTGAATGCCGACAAGGATCCGAAGGTCCTCGCCGAGGAAGGCAATCGCCTCATCAAGCTGTGCCAACAGTATTTCGGCGAACAGATGGCGCTGATGATGCAGCTCAACAGCCAGCCGACGATGAGAGTCGACGAGCGGACCGACGGCCGCAAGCTGTGCAAGCAGCTCGAGGACCTGCAGTACCGCTGGACGAGCGACTACATGCGTCTGCAGGACAACTACAGCTCGCGCAAGCTCTCGGCCGCCAGCATCCCGGTGCAGAAGCCGGACCCGAAGCTGGTCGACATCTACGACAAGAAGTTCGGGCGCTCATAGCCGTGCCGCGACGGCGCATGGCGGCCGTCGCGGCTCGCCAGTGCGGGCGCCCGGGGGCACGACCGTCGCGTCCCGTCTCGGCGTCGGCGAGGACGATCGGCCGCGACTCGTGCGACGATTCGTCCCATGAACTCCGCCACCACCGCGGCCGCGACGAGGAAGCCGAAGACCGTCGCTGCCGCCCAGCCCTCGCTCCTCGGCCAGCTCGTCTCGGCGCTCGCCAGCCGGCGCATCCGCGTCGTCGACCTGACGCAGACGCTGTCGCCCGATTTTCCGCAGATCGCTCTGCCTCCCGAGATGGGGCAGTGCTGGCCGTTCCGGATCGAGGAAGTGTCGAGCTACGACGCACGCGGGCCGGGCTGGTACTGGAACAACTTCTCCTGCGGCGAGCACACCGGCACGCACTTCGACGCGCCGATCCACTGGATCTCGGGGCGCGACCTGCCCAACAACTCGGTCGACACGATTCCGGCGCAGCACTTCGTCGCTCCGGCGTGCGTGATCGACTGCTCCGAGCAGGTCAAGGCGAATTCCGACTACCTGCTGACGGTCGACGACATCGGGCGCTTCGAGGCGGCGCACGGCCGCGTTCCTGAAGGCGCGTGGTTTCTGATGCGCACCGACTGGTCGAAGCGCACCGACCCCGAGGCGTACCAGAACTTCGACGAGACCGGGCAGCACACGCCGGGCCCGAGCTCGGAGGCGGTGCAGTTCCTCGTCGAGCAGCGCGGCGTCCTCGGCTTCGGCTCGGAGGCGATCGGCACCGACGCCGGGCAGGGCTACCACCTGAGGCCGCCGTACCCGTGCCACTACTACATGCACGGCGCCGGCCGCTACGGGCTGCAGTGCCTGGCCAACCTCGACCTGCTGCCGCCGACCGGCGCGGTGCTGCTCTGCCCGCCGCTGAAGATCGAGAAGGGCAGCGGCAGCCCGCTGCGCGTGCTCGCGCTCGTCGAGGAAGCGGCGTGACCGACGGCCCGCGGGTCGCCGCCGTGACCGGCGGCAGCGCGGGGATCGGCCTGGCCATCTGCGAGCGGCTGCTTGCCGATGGCTACGAGGTCGTTTCGCTGGCGCGGCGCGCCTGCCCGATCGCGCACCCGAAGCTGCACAGCATCGAGGTCGACCTGATCGACCGCGCCGCGACGGCCGAGGCCGCCGCCGAGCTGGGGCGCCGCTTCGAGGTGACGACGCTGGTTCACAACGCCGGCGTGATCCGCCCGGCGCTCGTCGCCGACGTCAAGCTCGACGACCTCGACGCGCTCGTCGAGCTGCACCTGGGCTGCGCGATCCAGCTGCTGCAGGCGACGTTGCCGGCGATGCGGGCGGCGCGCTTCGGCCGCGTCGTCCTGCTGTCGTCGCGTGCCGCCGTCGGGCTGGCGACGCGAACCAGCTACTCGGCGACCAAGGCCGGCATGCTCGGCATGGCGCGCACCTGGGCGCTCGAGCTGGCGAGCGACGGCATCACCGTCAACGTCGTCGCGCCGGGGCCGATCCGCACCGACATGTTCTTCGAGGTCGTCCCGGCACAGAGCGAGAAGGAGCGCGCCCTCGCCGCCGCCGTTCCCGTGAAACGCCTAGGTGAGGCGGCCGACGTGGCGCGCGCCGTCGCGTTCTTCACCGACCCGGCGGCAGGCTTCGTCACCGGCCAGGTCCTCTACGTCTGCGGCGGCACCAGCGTCGGCAGCCTGATCCTGTAGCGATCGCGCCCTTGCGGCCCCGGCGCGGCCTCGCTAAACTGCTTGACAACTGAATAATTGACGATGGAAGCTCATTCGAGGATCGACCCGGAGCTGCGGCCCGCCCGCGCCACAGCGCGCGACGCGATCCTGGCGCTCGTCGAGGACGATCGCGTCCATCGCGACGTCTACCTGAGCGAGGAGGTCTACGCGCTCGAGCAGCGCCATTTCTTCGCCAACACCTGGAGCTACCTGGGCCACGCGAGCCAGGTGCCGCAGCCGGGCGACTTCATCACGCAGGAGATCGCCGGCCTGCCGCTGGTCATGGTGCGACAGGCCGACGGCGCCATCCGCGTCCTCTACAACCGCTGCGCGCACAAGGGGACGCGTCTCGTCAGCGACGCCAGCGGCAACGTCGGCCGGCATTTCCGCTGCCCGTACCACGCCTGGACCTATCGCCTCGACGGGACGCTGCGCGCCGTGCCGCTCGCCAGCGGCTACGACGGCACCGGCTTCGATCCGGCCGACGCGGCGCAGGGCGGCATGCAGGCGCCGGGCGGCGTCGCCAGCCATCGCGACTTCGTCTTCGCGAAGATCAATCCCGGCGGCCCGGACTTCTCGAGCTACTTCGGCGCGGCGCTGGCGTCGATCGACAACCTGGTCGACCGCTCGCCTGTCGGGCGGCTGCGCATCCAAGGCGCGCCCCTGCGCACGCTGATCCGCTGCAACTGGAAGACCTACCTCGAGAACATCAACGACACGGTGCATCCGCTTTCGACCCACGAGTCGGCGACCTCGGCGGCGGGCGCC
>DATMGW010000077.1:0-6347 GCA_035555295.1 Caldimonas sp. | reverse complement strand
AGCGAGTCGGGGTAGTAGACGGGCGTCTCGCCCTTCTTCGCCGCCGTCTTGTAGACGCCGCGTGCCAGGTACTCGAGGTTGACCTGGTGGACGATGCCGAATCCCGGCGGAACGACGCCGAAGGTGTCGAAGGCCTGCATTCCCCACTTCATGAACTGGTAGCGCTCGAGGTTGCGCGTGAACTCGAGCTTCATGTTGAGGTCGAGCGCCTGCTTCGTGCCGAAGTAGTCGATCATGATCGAGTGGTCGACGACCAGGTCGACCGGCACCAGCGGCTCGATCGTCTTCGCGTCCTTTCCCATCTCGGCGGCGACGTTGCGCATCGCCGCCAGGTCGGCGAGAAGCGGCACGCCGGTGAAATCCTGCAGGACGACGCGGGCGACGACGAAGGGCACCTCGTCAAGGCGCGGGGCGTTCGCCTTCCAGCCGGCGAGCTCGACGACGTGCTCGGGCATCACCTTCTTGCCGTCGCAGTTCCGCAGCACCGATTCGAGGACGATGCGGATCGAGACGGGCAGGCGCGAGACGTTCGGATAGGTCTTGGCGAGCACCGGCAGCGACCAGAAGGCGCATTCGCGGCCGGACGCCGTCTCGAAGGTCTTGAAGGTGTCGGAGAAGGCGTGTGCGTCGGGAGCGGCGGAGGGCGGAGTCGTGGTGGCCATGGCGTCTTTCTGCGGGGGATCGGTGGTGATTGTGCGCGGCCCGGCCGACGCATCAAGCGTGCCGGGCTTCGAAATCCTTCATGTGCGCGACGAGGGCGCGAACGCCTTCGATCGGCATCGCGTTGTAGATCGAGGCGCGCATGCCGCCGACTAGGCGGTGGCCCTTCAGGTGGAGCAGTCCGGCGGCCCGGGCCCCTTCCAGGAAGGCGGCGTCGAGGGCCGGATCGGCGAGATGGAAGGGAACGTTCATGAGCGAGCGGTCCTCGCGGGCGATCCGGTTCGCGTAGAAGTCGCTCGCGTCGAGCGCGCCGTAGAGCAGCTCGGCCTTGGCCCGGTTGCGTGCCGCCACCGCCGCCAAGCCGCCTTCGCCCTTGAGCCAGCGGAAGACCAGGCCGGCGATGTAGATCGCATAGGTCGGCGGCGTGTTGATCATCGAGTTGTTGGCCGCCTGGATCGTGTAGTCGAAGGCCTGCGGCGTCGTCGGCGCTGCGGCGCCGAGCAGGTCGTCGCGGACGATGACCAGCGTCAGTCCGGCCGGGCCGATGTTCTTCTGCGCGCCGCCGTAGATGCAGCCGTAGCGCGTCACGTCGATCGGCCGCGACAGGATGTTCGACGACATGTCGGCGACCAGCGGCACGCCGGAAGTCTCGGGCAGCCAGTGGAACTCGAGTCCGCCGATCGTCTCGTTCGAGCAGATGTGGACGTAGGCGGCGTCGCGGTCGAGCCGCCATTCGCGCTGCTTCGGGATCGCCATGAAGCCGTTCGACTCTGCGCTCGCCGCGACGTTGACGCTGCAGTACTTGCCGGCCTCGGCGATCGAGCGCTTCGACCACTCGCCGGTGTTCACGTAGTCGGCCCGGGCCCGGCCGCGCAGCAGGTTGAGCGGCACCATCGCGTTCTGGCCGATTGCTCCGCCCTGCAGGAAGAGCACCTTGTAGTGCTTCGGGATGGCAAGGAGCTCGCGCAGGTTCGCCTCGGCCTCGGCCTGGATCGACATGAACTCCTTGCCGCGATGGCTCATCTCCATCACCGACTCGCCGGTGCCGTTCCAGTCGAGCATCTCCCCGGCCGCCTGGCGCAGCACCGGCTCGGGGAGGGCGGCGGGGCCGGGGCTGAAATTGAAGGGGCGCAGCATGGAGCCATTATCGAGCCGGACCATCACGTGACGTTGGGCGTCGCGGCGCCCGAGCGTGAACAGACGGCTGCGTGCGTTGCTGCCAGAGCGCAGCGGACGCGGTGGGCGGACCTGCACGGAGTGAATAGGAATTTGCTGAACGGAGTGCGGGCCCGCCCGCTGCGTCCGCGTCGAAGGGCGCCGCAATGAAAACGCGCCCCGAAGGGCGCGCTCGCGAGGCTTCGCGGCCTCGAACCCGCAGCGTGTCGAATCTAGGTCGCTAGGTCGGAGCCGAAGCGGACTTCGCCGCCTTGGCGGCATCGATGAGCTCATGCTGCTTCGGGCTGATGCAGTCGTCGACGATGCGATGCGCTGTCTTGACGTTGAGCAGCATCGACTTGCTCGCGATCTGCACCATCAGCGTCTCGTCCTTCACGTCCTCGAGACGAACGGCGCCCGTCGTCGACAGCACCGGCTTCATCAGCCACTCGCCCAGCTTGGCGTGCTTGACGTCGACATAGCCCGAATGCTTCGCGCTTTGCGTGATGTCGACGGTCTGGTTGAACTCGCAGTCGTACCTGCCGTAGTAGACGAGCTGGGCGGCCTTGATCTGCTCGGGAGAGGCGTCCGGAATCGGCGCTTCGGCAGGGGCTTTCTTCAGCGCCTTCGGCGGCGCCTTCGCGGCCTTCGTGGCCTTCGTGGGAGGCGTCGTCTGCGCGCCTGCGGGGACAGCGCATGCGCAACCGAGGGCGAGGATCAGGGCGGCGGCGAGGGGAGAAGAAAGAAGGGAACGTGTGGACATCGTTTCGGCCTTTGAGCGCTGTGGCGCGCGGGCGCAATTGTGGTTCAGCGCCCACCCACCGGACGCCCGTCTTACCCTCGGTTACGCGCGTTGCCGGACTTGCATCACGCCCGGCGCCGATCCGGCGACGCCGGGCGCCGCTCGAAGGCCGCGGGCCGGCCGACGCCGCGGCGATGCCGGCGTCGCACCGGCGCGCTCTTCAAAGCAGATGCTTGACGCCTTCCTGCTCTTCCTGCAATTCCTTCAGCGTCAGGTTGATCCGCTCCTGGCTGAACGCGTCGATCTCCAGGCCTTCGACGACGTGGTAATCGCCGTTCGCCGTCGTCACCGGATAGCCAAACATCGTGTCCTTCGGAATTCCGTACTGCCCGTCGGAGGCGATGCCCATCGTCACCCAGTGGCCGTTCGTTCCGAGCGCCCAATCGCGGATGTGATCGATGGCGGCGTTCGCCGCCGATGCCGCCGACGACAGGCCGCGCGCCTCGATGATCGCTGCGCCGCGCTTGCCGACGGTGGGCAGGAAGGTGCCGCGGTTCCAGGCGTCGTCGTTGATCATCGCCTTCACCGGTTGGCCGTCGATCGTCGCGAAGCGGTAGTCGGCGTACATCGTCGGCGAATGGTTGCCCCAGACGGCGAGCTTCTCGATCGCGGCGACCGGCTTGCCCGTCTTGGCCGCGATCTGGCTCGCGGCGCGGTTGTGGTCGAGGCGCAGCATCGCCGTGAAGTTCCGGCGCGGCAGGTCGGGAGCACTCTTCATCGCGATCCAGGCGTTGGTGTTCGCCGGGTTGCCGACAACCAGGACCTTGACCTTGCGGCTGGCCACCGCGTTCAACGCCTTGCCCTGCGCGGTGAAGATCTGCGCGTTCGCCGAGAGCAGGTCCTTGCGTTCCATGCCCGGGCCGCGCGGCCGCGCGCCGACCAGCAGCGCGTAGTCGGCGTCCTTGAACGCCGTCATGGGATCGCCATGCGCGGTCATGCCGACGAGGAGCGGGAAGGCGCAGTCGTCAAGTTCCATCATCACGCCCTTGAGGGCCTTCTGCACCTTTTCGTCGGGAATCTCGAGGAGCTGCAGGATCACCGGCTGGTCCCGGCCGAGCATCTCGCCGGAGGCGATGCGAAAGAGAATGGCATATCCGATCTGGCCGGCGGCGCCGGTGACCGCGACGCGGACGGGGGGCTTGCTCATGAATACTCCAAAGGCGGTAGGGGTGGGACGAAAGTCGTCGGGGCGCGAGACTCCCGGCGGGTTAAAGTCTGTTGCGTTGCAATAAGATCGATTGTCTGCGCGGCGGCGCAGCGCTGGCGAAAAAAAAGGTCGGACATGATGACGTCGCTCAAGGAACAGTCGATCAGGACTCGGCCGGTCTATCGCAACATCCACGTCAGCCAGCTCGCATCGTATCGCCTGCCCCCGGCCGGCTGGGTTTCGATCCTGCATCGGGTCAGCGGCGTGCTGATGTTTCTGCTCCTGCCGTTCGTGATCTGGATGTTCGACACCAGCCTGACGTCCGAGATTTCCTTCGATCAATTCGCCAGCGTCTTTGCTGCCGGTGCCGGCATGGTTCCGGCATGGTTCTTCAAGCTCGTCGCTTTCGCCCTGATCTGGGCCTATCTGCTGCATTTCTGCGCCGGTCTGCGCCATCTCTGGATGGACGCGACGCACGCCGTCGGTCTCGAGTTCGGGCGCGTCTCGGCCTGGGTCGCGATCGGCCTGAGCAGCGTCTTGACGCTGGCGCTCGGCGGCAGGCTGTTTTCGATCTTCTGAGGCGAACGATGAACACGACCTTCGGTTCGAAGCGGCTCGTCGTCGGCGCCCATTACGGCCTGCGCGACTGGCTCTCACAGCGCGTCACCGCGCTCGTCATGGCGATCTTCACGGTCGCCGTCGTCGTCCAGGTGTTGATGGCCGGTCCGCTCGACTACTACAAGTGGTCGGCGATGTTCTCGCACCAGTGGATGAAGGTGCTGACCTTCGTCGTCATCGTCTCGCTCCTGTGGCACGTCTGGGTCGGCATGCGCGACGTCTGGATGGACTACGTGAAGCCAGTGGCGGCCCGCCTGGGCCTCGAGGTGCTGACGATCGCCTGGCTCGTCGGCTGCGCCGGCTGGGCGATCCAGGTTCTGTGGAGACTGTGATGCAGGCGCCATCGGTCGCGACTTCTTCGGTGCCGACGCGCCGCTTCGACGTCGTCATCGTCGGCGCCGGCGGCTCCGGCATGCAGGCCGCGCTGCGGCTGGCGCGCGCCGGCCTCAACGTCGCCGTGCTGTCCAAGGTCTTTCCGACTCGCTCGCACACCGTTGCCGCGCAGGGCGGCATCGGTGCTTCGCTCGGCAACATGAGCGAGGACAACTGGCACTACCACTTCTACGACACGGTCAAGGGAAGCGACTGGCTCGGCGACCAGGACGCGATCGAGTTCATGTGTCGCGAAGCGCCGAACGTCGTCTACGAGCTCGAGCACTTCGGCATGCCGTTCGACCGCAACCCCGACGGCACGATCTACCAGCGCCCGTTCGGCGGCCACACGGCGAACTACGGCGAAAAGCCCGTGCAGCGCGCCTGCGCCGCGGCGGATCGCACCGGGCACGCGATGCTGCACACGCTGTACCAGCAGAACGTCAAGGCGAAGACCCATTTCTTCGTCGAGTGGATGGCGCTCGACCTGATCCGCGACGCCGAGGGCGCCGTTGTCGGCGTCACGGCGCTCGAGATGGAGACGGGTGCGCTGCACGTCCTGCAGGCCAAGGTCGTGATGCTCGCCACCGGCGGTGCGGGGCGCATCTTCGCGGCGTCGACCAATGCTTTCATCAACACCGGCGACGGCCTGGGGATGGCGGCGCGCGCCGGGCTTCCGCTCGAGGACATGGAGTTCTGGCAGTTCCATCCGACAGGCGTCTATGGCGCCGGGATCCTGCTCACCGAAGGCTGCCGCGGCGAAGGTGCGATCCTGCGCAACAGCAACGGCGAGCGCTTCATGGAGCGTTATGCACCGACGCTGAAGGATCTGGCGCCGCGCGACTTCGTCTCGCGCTGCATGGACCGGGAGATCAAGGAAGGGCGCGGCTGCGGCCCGCTGAAGGACTACATCGTCCTCGACATGACGCACCTGGGCGTCGAGACCATTCTCAAGCGCCTGCCGAGCATGCTCGAGATCGGCCACAACTTCGCCAACGTCGACATCACGCGCGAGCCGATTCCGGTCGTGCCGACGAACCACTACCAGATGGGCGGCGTGCCGAGCAATATCCACGGGCAAGTCGTCGCGCCGAAGAACGGCGATCCGAATGCCGTCGTCGACGGGCTCTACGCCGTCGGCGAATGCTCGTGCGTCAGCGTGCACGGCGCCAACCGGCTCGGCACGAATTCGCTCCTCGATCTGCTCGTCTTCGGCCGCTCCGCTGGCAACCACATCGTCGAAAGCCAGCTTGCCGCGCGCGGCCACCGAGCGCTGCCGGCGCACGCCGCCGACTTCAGCTCGGCGCGGCTGGCGCGGCTCGACGCGAGCACGGGTGGCGAATACTCGCAGGACATCGCCAACGACCTGCGCAAGGCGATGCAGCAGCACGCCGGCGTCTTTCGCACCCAGGCGTCGCTGGACGAAGGCGTCGTCAAGGTGAAGGCGATTGCCGAGCGGGCCAAGGCGATGCACCTGGCCGACAAGTCGAACGTCTTCAACACGGCGCGAGTCGAAGCGCTCGAGGTCGACAACCTGATGGAGTGCGCGCTTGCGACGATGAGCTCGGCGGCGGCGCGCCATGAGTGCCGCGG
>DATMGW010000076.1:0-5834 GCA_035555295.1 Caldimonas sp. | reverse complement strand
CGGCAAGGCCCTGGCCTTGGGCAACTCGGCGCTGATGGCGCAGCTCGACGTGGCGGTCAACACGCTGAAGCCGCAGGCCGAAGCGCTGCGCGCCGAAGGCGCGAGCGTGATGATCCTGGCAGTCGATGGCCAGGCGGCCGGGCTGCTGGTCGTGTCCGACCCGATCAAGGCGAGCACGGCTGCCGCGCTGGCCACCCTCAAGGCGACCGGACTGCGCGTGATCATGGCCACCGGTGACGGACTGACCACGGCGAAGGCAATCGCTGCCCGGCTGGGCATCGACGAAGTGCACGGCGGCGTCCAACCCGCGGACAAACTGGCCCTGGTGGACAAGCTGCAGCGCGAAGGCCATGTCGTGGCCATGGCCGGCGATGGCATCAACGACGCCCCGGCGCTGGCCAAGGCCGATGTCGGCGTGGCGATGGGCACGGGCACCGACGTGGCGATGAACAGCGCGCAGGTGACGCTCGTGAAGGGCGACTTGCGGGGCATCGCTCAGGCGCGGGTGATCTCCGAGCAGACGATCGCGAACATGAAGCAGAACCTGGCTTTCGCCTTCGTCTACAACGCGCTCGGCGTGCCCCTGGCCGCGGGCGTGCTCTATCCGTTCACGGGTTGGCTGCTCTCGCCGATGATCGCGGCGGTGGCGATGAGCCTGAGTTCCTTGTCGGTTATCACCAATGCCTTGCGGCTGCGGCGCGCTCCGAGGACAAGCGCCAAGCCGCAGCCCTGAGCTGTCTGAAGGCCGTCCTGATTTGACGGATACCTCGTTCTTGGGAGGGCGGCAGCGGGCCGGTCATGGCCGTTGTGACCAGCTATGCATAACGCGGCCGTTGAGCACAGCTGCCGCAGCGGCAGACTTATGTCCAGCTCAGTACGGACCAGCCTCTTCGATCACCATGCGTGGCGCGGCCTCCAGGATTGGCCGGTAGCGTGAGTTCGATCCTCGGAGAAGGGGGCGGTGGCGGTGCCGATAAGTCAAAAAACTTCGAGCGCAACACCCTACTCGATCCGGCAGGCTTCCTCGAACGTCAGGCGCGGGTTGCGCTTGAGAACCTTGCTCGGGTCGCCGTGGCCGAGATTGCAGACGAAGTTCGACCTGATCTCGGTCCCGGCGAAGAACGCGGCATCGACCTTGGCGTTGTCGAAGCCGCTCATCGGCCCGCAGTCGAGGCCGATGGCGCGCGCCGCGATGATGAAGTAGCCGCCCTGCAGGCTCGAGTTGCGAAACGCCGTCGTCTCGGCGAATTCCTTCTTGCCGACGAACCACGCCTTCGCGTCGACGTGCGGGAACAGTTGCGGAAGCTTCTCGTGGAACGCCATGTCCATGCCGACGATCGCGGTGACCGGCGCGATCCGCGTCTTCTCGACGTTGCCGGGCGACATGCAGGCGAGGAGCTTTTCCTTGGCCGCCGGCGACCTGACGAAGACGATCCGCGCCGGCGAGGTGTTGGCCGAGGTCGGGCCCCACTTCATCATGTCGTAGATCTGGCGCAGCTGCGCGTCCGAGACCGGCTCGGAGGTGAACCCGTTCTGCGTGCGCGCGTGGTCGAAGAGCTGTTCGGTCGTGACGTTCATGGCGGGCCGGGCGCCTGCGATGCGCCGGAGAGAGGTTGGGAAGCTACGAATTCTGAGGGTGCGGCGTCAGGCGCGGAGTCAACGGATTCGTCGGCCGCGTTCGCCGCCGTTGAAGGCCGACAATCGCCACGGTGTTCGCCCCCTCGCAGGACGACGTCCGCCTCTTCTTCGTCGACGCGCGTCGCAAGCGCAGCGAGAGCGCGCCGCTCACCCCGCTCGAGACGATCGCCGCCGACTGGATCGACGCGCACCCCGAATACGCCGCCGACCTCGGCGACGCCGAACGCGCCCGCGCCGCGACCTATTCGCCCGACGGCGGCCGCGAGAACCCGTTCCTGCATCTGTCGATGCACCTGTCGATCAGCGAGCAGGTCCAGGTCGACCAGCCGCGCGGCATCCGCCCCGCCTGCGAGCTGCTCGCGGCGCGCCTCGGCTCGATGCACGCGGCGCAGCACGAGGTGATGGAATGCCTCGGCCGCATGCTGTGGGACGCGCAGCGCAGCGGCCGGCCGCCCGATGGCGAGGCCTACGTCGATTGCGTCCGGCGCCGCGCTACCGCCGTCCGTTCAAGCTCCGAGGGCCGCCGCTAGCGCGTCGCGAACCAGATCGCCGCGAGCACGACGATCGCAGCGAGAACGACCCAGACAAGGACGCGGGTCGGCTGGCGCGCCGGCACGGCGGGCGCCGCCGCCTCCCCGGCCGCGGCCGGCGCCGGCGCCAGGCGCGCCTCGAAGGCCTTGAAGAAATCGTCCGTGATCTTGCCGGCCGCAGCGTCGATGAGGCGCGAGCCGATCTGCGCCATCTTGCCGCCGACCTGGGCCCGCGCATCGTAGCTCAGGCGCGTTGCCGCCTCGCCCTCGGGCGCGAGCCTGACGTCGGCCGATCCCTTGCCGAAGCCGGCGACGCCGCCCTGGCCGTCGAAGGCGATCGTGTAGCCGTTCGGCGCGTCGACATTCGTCAGCTTCAGGCTGCCTTTGAAGCGCGCGCTGACCGGGCCGACTTTCATCGCAACGACCGCGACGTAGGCATCGTCGCCGCTCTTCTCGAGCGATTCGCAGCCGGCGATGCAGGCCTTCAGCGTCTCGGGGTCGTTGAGCGCCGCCCACGTCGTGGCGACGCTCGCGGGGATGAGTCGGTTGCCGTGCAGTTCCATAAGACGCGATTCTGCTATGCGGCGCGGCGCGGCGCCGACGCCATGGCGCCAGATGACGCCGACGTCCGCGGAGCGCGCAGCGCGGCCGCGAGGTCGGCGAGGCTCGCCAGGTTGTGCACGGGCATGAAGCGATCGACGTTGGGCAGGATCGCGCGGATGCCGGCGGCGCGCGGCTCGAAGCGATCGAATCGCAGCAGCGGATTGAGCCAGACGATCTGCCGCGTATACAGGCGCAGCTGCCGCGCCGCGCGCGTCAGGTCGCCGTGCTCGTCGGTATCGAGGCCGTCGGTGACGAGCAGCACCGCGGCGCTGGCGCCGAGCAGGCGGCGCGCCCAGTGCCGATTGAAGTCGTCGAGGCACGAGGCGATGCGCGTTCCGCCCTTCCAGTCCTGCACCTGAGCTGCGGCGATCGCCAACGCGACATCCGGATCGCGGTTGCGTAGCGCGCGCGTGATGTGGGTGAGGCGCGTCCCGAAGGTCAGCGTGTAGACCTTCCGGTAGCGCCGAGTCAGGCCGTGCACGTAGTGCAGCATCAGGCGGGCATAGCGGTCCATCGAGCCCGAGATGTCGAGCAGGACGACGAGCGCCGGCAGCTCGCGGCGAGGCTCGCTGAAGCGCGGAACGAGCGTCGCCGGCTGGCGCGCCATCGCCAGCATCGTCGCGCGCAGGTCGATGCGGCCGCGCGCACTCGCTTCGTGGCGGCGCCTCTGCACCGGCGCAAGCGGCAGGGGCAGCTCTTCGGCGATGCACTTGGCGAGCTCGAATTCGGCCGTCGTCATCGATTCGAAATCGGCGCTCTGCAGGCGCTCGCGGTCGGAGAAGGTGAAAGTCGTCTCGTATTCGATTTCCTCGCCCTTACCCGGCTCCGGCTTTCTCGGTGCGGCGCTCGCGCGCGGCGGCGCGAGCGCTTCGGCCAGCCGGTTCGGCCGCTTGGGCGGCTCGCGGATGCCGCGTCCCTGCACCTTCGGCAGCAGCAGTGCCATCATCTGCTCGAGCAGCTTCGGGTCGCGCCAGAAGGTCGCGAAGGCGGCGTCGAAGATCTCCTGCTGCTCGTGCCGATCGAGCATCACGGCCGAGAGCGCGGCGTGGACGTCGTCCCGCCGGTCGAGGCCGACCGCCTCGATCGCGTCGAGCGCGGCCAGCACGCGATCCGGGCCGACGGGAATGCCGGCGGCGCGCAGGACGCGCGCGAAGTGGGCGACGTTGTCAGCGAACACCGGCGCGGCCCGTATCGCGCAATTCCGCAAGCAACCGCGTCACCTCGGGCCCCTGCATCTTGACGATGTCGTCGCGATGCTTGAGGAGCACGCCGAGCGTGTCCTGGACGCTTGCCGGATCGAGGCTTATCGTGTTCAGGGCGACGAGCGCGTTGGTCCAGTCGATCGTCTCGGCGATCCCCGGCGACTTGAAGAGATCGAGCCCGCGCATCCGCTGCACGAAGGCGACGACCTCGGCGGTGAGCCGCGCATCCGCTCCCGGCGCGCGGATGCGGACGATCTCGAGCTCGCGCGCGACGTCGGGGTAGTCGACCCAGTGATAGAGGCAGCGGCGCTTCAGCGCATCGTGGATCTCGCGCGTCCGGTTGCTCGTGATGACGACGATCGGCGCCGCCGCCGGGCTCGCCCGGACCGTGCCGAGTTCGGGAATCGTCAGCTGGTTCTCGGCCAACACCTCGAGCAGGAACGCGTCGAAGGGCTCGTCGGCGCGGTCGAGCTCGTCGATCAGCAGCACCGGCGACACCTGTTGCGTCAAGGCCTGCAGCAACGGCCGCTCGATCAGCATGTCGCGCGAATACAGGCTCTTGGCGAGGCGCTCGCGGCTGGCGACGTCGCTGACGTCGTGCGCCGCCTCGGCGAGGCGGATCTCCATCATCTGCCGTGCCACGTTCCATTCGTAGGACGTCTGCGCGATGTCGAGGCCCTCGTAGCACTGCACGCGCAGCAGCTGGGTGCCGAGGCCGCGTGCCAGCGCCTTCGCCAGCTCGGTCTTGCCGACCCCGGGCTCGCCCTCGAGAAAGAGCGGTCGTTTCAGCGACAGGCCGAGGAACACGGCCGTCGCGAGGCGGCGATCGGCAACATAGTTCTCGCTCGCGAGCAAGGCGAGGACGGCGTCGACGGATGGCGGAGTGTTCATGGGGCCCTTGGCTTTTCGGACATCGTAAGGGCGAGTGAGGGGCAGCGGAGCGAGCAGAGCAACACCAGGCTGAGCAGCACGGGCCGGGGATCGCCGGGTGTGTCTCGGGTGACGGCGCCCGGCGGAGGCAAAGTGACGAGCGCTCCGCGCATGTCGAAGAACGACTCGCCGCAAGGCGAAAGGGGCGACGCCCAGCCCGAGACGTCCCCGGCGACTCCCGACCCGTGCCGCCCGATTCCGTGCCGCTCCGCCCCGCACGGCGCCTACGCGGCGCTGTTCGGCCCGGCGCCACGCTCGCCGTCCCGATCGCTCGGCGATCAGCGCATCAACGCGCCAACGCCGCCGCGACCGCCCGCGAAGCCATCACGCTGGTCATCGCCGCGCGGTATTCCGCCGTGCCGTGCAGATCGCTGTTGATGTCGGTCATCGGCATCTTCACCGCTTTCGCGGCGTCGGCCGTGAAGGTCTTGGCGAGCGCGTCTTCGATCAGCTTGGCGCGAAAGACATGGCTCTTTGCGCCGGTGACGGCGACCCGCACGCCACCCGCGGTCTGCGCGACGAACACGCCGACGAGCGCGAAGCGGGATGCCGGCTGCCGGTACTTCATGTACGCCGCCTTCTGCGCGACCGGAAAACTGACGGCCGTGATCAGCTCGCCGGCCTGCAGCGCCGTCTCGTAGAGGCCGGTGAAGAAATCATCGGCAGCGATCTTGCGCCGGTCGGTGTGGATCGTCGCGTTCAGGCCGACCACCGCCGCCGGATAGCACGCCGCCGGGTCGGCGTTGGCGATCGAGCCGCCGATCGTTCCCATGTTGCGCACCATCGGGTCGCCGATGCCGCCCGCCAGCTCGGCGAGCGCCGGGATGAGGCGCTTGACGTCGGCGTTCGCGGCCACCGACGCATGCGTAGCCATCGCGCCGATGGTGACGCCGTTGTTCTCGGCCTTGATGGCCTTCAAGTCGGCGATGCC
>DATMGW010000075.1:0-7096 GCA_035555295.1 Caldimonas sp. | reverse complement strand
CGACATGCAGGCGAAGATCGACGCCCAGCTGCGCTCGCTCGGCTGCGGCTACGTCCCCGAGCCGATGGCGCGCGACCACATCGCCGCCGGCCGCCTGGTCGTCAAGAGCGTGCAGCGGACGCGTCCGGACGCCAGGCTCGGCTACGCCTGGCGCACCCCGACGGGATCAGGACGCGGCGCGACGAAGAAGGCGCAGCCCGGCCTGGCGCTGCGCTGGTGGCTCGAGCAGCTGGAGAGTCCGGCGACGCGGACGGCGCTTCTCGAGCGGCACGGCAGCCGGGTTGGCGAGCGCCACGCCGTCGCGAAGACGGCAGCAGCGAAGCGAGCCTGACGGCGCCGCACGCAACCCGGAAAGGTCGATGCCGATGGCGACGCCGCGCTACGTCGGCCGCTTCGCGCCTTCGCCGAGCGGGCCGCTGCACGCCGGCTCGCTCGTCGCGGCACTGGCATCGTGGCTCGACGCACGCGCCAACGGCGGCTGCTGGCTGGTTCGCATCGAAGACCTCGACGAGCCGCGCAACGTTGCCGGAGCGGTCGAGGCGATCCTCGGCCAGCTCGGGCGCTGCGGCCTGCTCGTCGACGAGCCACCGCTGTTCCAGTCGACACGCACCGCGCATTACGAACGCGCCCTCGGCTCGCTCCTCGCGGCCGGGAACGCCTATCCCTGCGCCTGCAGCCGGCGCGATCTCGAGCTTGCCGCGTCACCGGCGACCGCGCCGCGGGCGCGCCACGCCGAGCGCATCTACCCCGGCACCTGCCGCAACGGGCTGCACGGCAAGGCGGCGCGATCGATCCGCCTGCGCACGACGCGCGCAGACGACAGCGACGGTTCGGCAACGATCGCCTGGGTCGATCGGCGCCTCGGCACGATGCGGCAGGACGTCGCCGCGAACGTCGGCGACTTCGTCCTCCAGCGCGCCGACGGCGTCTATGCGTACCAGCTCGCGGTCGTCGTCGACGACGCCGCGCAAGGCGTCAGCGACGTCGTTCGCGGCGAGGACCTGGCGAGCAACACGCCCCGGCAGATCCTTCTGCAACGCCTGCTCGCGCTGCCGACGCCCCGCTATCTGCACACGCCGCTCGTCCTCGGTGCCGACGGCGAAAAGCTCTCGAAGCAGAACGGCGCGCCACCGCTCGACCTCGCGTCGCCGCTCGTCGCGCTGCGCGCCGCCGGGGCGGTGCTCGGCATCGACGCGCCCGGCACGACGGTTGCGGAGTGGCTCGCTGCCGCCCTCGCGCCGTGGCGCCGGCGCTGGCCCTTGCCCTGAGCACGAACGAACGCACGCGCGGCGGCTGGCATCATTCGCTGTTTCGCCATTCCGGGAAGGACGCTACGCCATGCAAACCACCGCCTCCGGGCTGCAGTACGACGACACCGTGGCCGGCAGCGGCGCGCGCGCCGAAGCCGGGCGCCCGGTCTCGGTCCACTACACGGGCTGGCTCTACGAAGGCGGCGTCAAGGGCGCCAAGTTCGACTCGAGCAAGGACCGCAACGACCCGTTCGAGTTCGACCTCGGCGCCGGCCGCGTCATCAAGGGCTGGGACGAAGGCGTTCAAGGCATGCAGGAGGGCGGGACGCGCGTCCTCGTCATCCCGCCGCACCTCGGCTACGGCGCGCGCGGCGCCGGCGGCGTGATCCCGCCGAACGCGACGCTGCTGTTCGAGGTCGAGCTGCTGCGCGCCTGAAGCCGGGTCGACCGCCATGCCCGTCCGCTACGAGATCGTCCACACGACCGTCTACAACTACCGCCAGCCGGTCACCTTCGGCGAGCACCGGGTCATGTTCAGGCCGCGCGACAGCCACGACCTGCGCGTCCTCGCAACCGACCTCGACGTCAGCCCCGACGCCGACGTGCGCATGATCCAGGACCCGCTGTCGAACTCGGTCGCGCTGGTGCAGCCGCTCGTCGCCGCCGACACGCTGCAGATCATCTGCAGCTTCACGATCGAGCACGCCCACGAGATGAACCTCGAGCTGCAGCTGTCGCCGAGCGCCGAGATCTTTCCCTTCGCCTACACGCTCGAAGAGCGCTACGACCTCGAGCATTACCTGCGCCCGTACCACGACGATCCCGACGGCGAGCTCACCGCCTGGGCACGGCAGTTCATCCGCACCGACGGGCCGACCCGGACGCGCGACATGCTGATCGCGATGAACCAGCACATCCGCGACAAGTTCAGCTACCTGGCACGCGACGAGGAAGGGACGCAGACGCCGCTCGAGACGCTGGCGCTGCGCAGCGGCTCGTGCCGCGATTTCGCGCTCCTGATGATGGAGGCGTCGCGCCGCCTCGGCGTGGCGACCCGCTTCGTCTCGGGCTATCTCTACGACCCCGCGCTCGACGGCGGCGACAACGACGGCACGGTCGGCGCCGGCTACACGCACGCCTGGCTGCAGGCCTATCTGCCCGGCGCAGGCTGGGTGCCGTTCGATCCGACCAACAACCTGCTCGGCGGCACGCAGCTGATCCGCGTTGGCGTCGCGCGCGACCCGTCACAGGCGGCGCCGATCTCGGGCAGCTGGTTCGGCGAGTCGGGCGACTACCTGGGAATGAACGTCACGGTCACCGTGCAGCGACGCTAGTGCCTAGCGCGCGAAGCCGCCGGGTCGCGTGCGCTGAGCCGGCCTGGCGCGGCCCTTGAACGGGGCCGGCCCCGGGCGACCCGAGGGACGACGATCGTCGCGCACCGGCAAGGCCCGATCGAAGGGATTGCCGCGCGCGATGGCGCGGGCCGGCGCATCGGTCCTGCGGTGCTCGAACGGGCGGCGCGGATCGACGCGATGCGGCGCGCGATCGGGCGCTCGCGACGCCGGAGCGTGGCTATGGACCTTCGGGGCCTGCACCTTGGGCTCGAGACCGCCGATCGTCGTCACCGGAATCGGCTGCGTCGTGAACTGCTGGATGCGGCGGATCATTCCCGCGTCCATGCGCTCGGCGAGCGTCACCGCGAGGCCGTTCTTGCCGGCGCGACCGGTGCGGCCGATGCGGTGCACGTAGTCTTCCGGCTTCATCGGCAGGCCGTAGTTGACGACGTGACTGATCGTGCGCACGTCGATGCCGCGCGCCGCGACGTCGGTGGCGACGAGGACCTTCAGGTGCTTGTCGCGCAAGCCTTGCAGGACGCGGTTGCGCCGGCCTTGCGGATGACCGCCGTGCAGCGAAGCGACGTGGTGGCCCATGCCGGCGAGGCGGTCGGCGAGCCAGTCGGCGTCGCGCTGCGTGCTCGTGAAGACGAGTGCCTGCTCCATCTCGCGCTGTCCCAGGATGTGGTCGAGGAGCGCGTTCTTGTGCGCCGCGTTGTCGGCCCAATGCAGGCGCTGTTCGATGTTGGCGTGGATGTCGGTGTGCGAGGCGACGTCGACGCGCCGCGGATCGCGCAGCAGGCTGCGCGCCAGGCCGGCGACGTTGCCGAGGAAGGTCGCGCTGTACATCAGCGTCTGCCGCGTCGCCGGAACGTGGTCGGCGATGGTCCGGATGTCGTCGATGAAGCCCATGTCGAGCATGCGGTCGGCCTCGTCGAGAACGAACATCTCGACGTTGCCGATGACCGCCTTGCCGCTTTGCAGATGGTCGAGGAGGCGCCCCGGCGTCGAGATCAGGATGTCGAGCGGCCCGCGCAGCGCTTTCAGTTGTGCACCGTACGGAACGCCGCCGACGACGGTGGCAACGCGCAATCCCGGCACGTGGCGGCCGTAGACGCCGGCGGCCTTGGCGATCTGGATCGCGAGCTCGCGCGTCGGCGTCAGCACGAGGACGCGCGGACCGTACACGGCGCCCTTCTCGCGCCGCTTCGATGCGTCGGCGCGAGCCAGCAGGACGCGCTGCAGCGCCGGCAGGATGAAGGACGCGGTCTTGCCGCTGCCAGTGGCGGCGGCGACCATCAGGTCGGTGCCGGCGAGCGCGGGCGGGATCGCCGCCGCCTGCACGCTGGTCGGTTCGTCGTAGCCGGCATCGGCGACGGCGCGGGTCAGCGCTTCGGGCAGGCCCAGGGATTCGAAAGTCATGGTCGTCTCGGTCGAACGCGAGCACCGCCGCTTGCGCGCGGCAACGCTCGAGCGCCCGCGTCGGCGGGTGCAGGTCGGTCGCTTTGAAAGGGGAGCGACGGCATCGCCGCCGACCATTCCGCGCAGGATCCCGCGGCGAGTGCCGGGAGGCGGTCAGAGGGGATGAAGGAATCGCCGCAAACAAGAGGCTCGTTTGCGGCTAGCCTTGGATTCTACATCGACACGACGCCTGCGCGCCTTTCCGCCCCGGTCAGACCTTCAGGAAGTGCTCGCGGTAGTAGGCGAGCTCGTCGATCGATTCGTGGATGTCGGCGAGCGCCGTGTGAGCCTGCGCCTTGCGAAAGCCGGCGAGAATCTCCGGCTTCCAGCGCCGCGCCAGCTCCTTCAGCGTGCTGACGTCGAGGTTGCGGTAGTGGAAGAAGGCTTCGAGCGCCGGCATCGTCGCGGCGAGGAAGCGCCGGTCCTGGCAGATGCTGTTGCCGCACATCGGCGACTTGCCCTTGCCGACGTAGCGCTGCAGGAAGGCGATGACCTCGCGCTCGGCCTCGGCTTCGCCGATCGCCGACGCCTTGACGCGATCGGTGAGGCCGCTCTTGCCGTGCGTTCCGGTGTTCCAGGAGTCCATCGCCGCCAGCACCGCGTCGCTCTGGTGCACGGCGAAGACCGGACCCTCGATGCGCTGCGCCAGTTGCGCGTCGGTGACGACGACGGCGATCTCGATGATGCGGTCGCGATCGGGCAAGAGGCCCGTCATCTCGAGGTCGATCCAGACCAGGTTGAGGTCGTCGGGGGCAAGGTCGGTCATGCGCCGATCCTACGGGATGCGCCGAGCAAGTCCTCGCGGGCGCGGCGCATCCCAGGCGCCGATCCCGGCTCGCGCCTACACTTTCGCCGATGACTACGTCGAGCTGGACGCTCGCCTTCGCCGTGGCGCTCGTCGCCTCGCTCGCCCTGCGCGCCTGGCTGGCAGCGCGGCAGCTGCGCCACGTGGCGCGGCATCGCGACGCCGTTCCGGAAGCCTTCCGAACGACGGTCGACCTGGCTGCGCACCGCAAGGCCGCCGACTACACGGTCGCGAAGATCCGCCTCGGCCAGTGGCAGATGATCGTCGGCGCCGTCATCCTGCTCGGCTGGACGCTGTTCGGCGGCCTCGACTTGCTGAACTCGGCGCTGCGCAACGCGGTCGCACCCCGCTGGGGCGGGCTGGCCTACGAGCTCGCCCTGGTCGCCTGCGTCGCCGCCGTCGAGATCGTGCTCAACCTGCCGCTCGACCTGTACTCGACCTTCGGCATCGAGGCGAAGTTCGGCTTCAACCGCACGACCTGGCGCCTGTGGATCGCCGATGCCGCCAAGGCGCTGGGGCTGGCGCTCGTCATCGGCCTGCCGCTCGTTGCCCTGGTGCTCTGGATCATGGCCGCGAGCGGGCCGCTCTGGTGGCTCTGGGCCTGGGCCGCCTGGGCCGTCTTCAACCTCGGCGCGCTGGTCGTCGTGCCGACGCTGATAGCACCGCTCTTCAACCGCTTCGAGCCGCTCGCCGACGCGTCGCTCGAGGCGCGCGTGCGCGCCCTGATGGCCCGCGCCGGATTCGCCGCCAAGGGCCTGTTCGTGATGGACGGCAGCCGCCGCTCGGCGCACGGCAACGCCTACTTCACCGGCTTCGGCGCAGCGCGGCGCGTCGTCTTCTTCGATACGCTGCTGGCCCGGCTCGGCCCGGCCGAAGTCGAAGCGGTGCTGGCGCACGAGCTGGGCCACTTCAAGCTCGGCCATATCGCACGCAAGATCGCGACGATGTTCGCGGCTGCGCTGGCGTTGTTTGCCGCCTTCGGCTTTCTCGCCTCGCAGACCTGGTTCTACACGGGGCTCGGCGTCGAGCCGTCGCTGGCTGCGCCGAACGACGCCGTCGCGCTGATCCTCCTGATGTTCGTCGCATCGGTGTTCGGCTTTTTCATCGCGCCGATCTTCGCCGGGCTGTCGCGCCGTCACGAGTACGAAGCCGATGCCTGGGCGGCGTGCCACGCCGACGCCGGCGCGCTCGCCTCGGCGCTGCTCAAGCTGCACGAGGACAATGCGGCGACGCTGACGCCCGACCCGGTCTACGCCCGCTTCTACTATTCGCATCCCCCGGTGGTCGAGCGCCTCGCGGCGCTGGCCGCGCCTTTCTCTGCGAGCCCGACGACATGACCAACTTCCTCGACCAGAAATGCCAGCAGCGCGCCGCCGCGTTGAGCGAGGCAGAGATCCGCAACCACCTGGCACAGGCGAGCGGCTGGCGCGAAGCCGAGGGCGCGATCGAGAAGACGTACGCGTTCAAGGGCTGGCTCGAGACGGTCGCCTTCGCCAACGCGCTGGCCTGGGTCTGCCACGTCGAGGACCACCACCCCGACCTGCGCCTGTCCTTCAACCGCTGCGTCGTGCGCTTCTCGACCCACTCGGCCGGCGGCATCTCGCGCAACGACTTCATCTGCGCCGCCAAGGCCGATGCCCTCATCGCCTTCGTCGGCTGAACCGGGGCGGGTGGTTTCCGGCCACGGCCGGCACGTCGTCGTCGAGTCGGCGCCGGGGGAGCGTGTCCTCTGCCACTCGCGCGGCAAGAAGAGCGAATGCGTCGTCGGCGACCTCGTCTCGTGGCGGCGCAGCGGCGACGAAGGCGTCGTCGAGGCGCTGCTGCCGCGCAAGAACATCCTCTATCGCCAGGACGCGTGGAAGACCAAGGCGTTCGCCGCGAACATCGACCAGTTGCTCGTCGTCGTCGCTGCTGAGCCCGTGTTCAGCGAATCGCAGCTGGCGCGGGCCCTGATCGCCGCCGCCGCGGCGGCGATCCCGGCGCGCATCCTCCTCAACAAGCGCGACCTGCCGGCGTTTGCCGCGGCCGAGGAACGATTGGCACCGTATGCGGCGATGGGTGTGGAGATCGTCGGCGTCGCGCTGAAGAAAGACGCGGCGAACGCGGCGCTGCGCCTGGCGCCGGTGCTCGCCGGTCGGGTGACCCTGGTCCTGGGCCCGAGCGGGGCCGGCAAGAGCTCCCTGGTCAACCTCGTGATCCCCGACGCGACGGTGCAGGTCGGCGAAATCTCGCAAGCGCTCGGCACC
>DATMGW010000074.1:0-6748 GCA_035555295.1 Caldimonas sp. | reverse complement strand
CGAACTCGAGGCCGCGATCGCCGCGAAGGCGCACGTCATTCCGCTCCTCTGTGATGGCGTCGCGGCGACGCCGTCTGCCGCTGACCTGCCGAAGCCGTTCGACCTCCTCGCCGAGCTGCAGTGGGGCCACCTGCGGGCTTTCGACTGGCGCGAGGATCTCGGCCGCCTGGCGGCGGACCTGCTCCGCCTCGGCGTCACGGCCGCGGGCGACATACCCGTGGCGCCGCTGACGCAGCCGGCGACCATGCCCGCGTCGCTGACGCAACCGGCGACGGAACCGGCGCCGTTCGCCCAACCCGTGACAACACCGATGCCGCTGTTCAGCACGGGAAGCAGCGCGCACGACGGCGACGCGACCACCGCGCACGGCCGGCGCCTCGCCCTCGGCGCCGGCGCGCTGTTGCTGCTCGCCGCCGGCGGCTGGGGCGCTTGGCGCTGGAAGCACCGCCGCGCAACGAACCTCTCGGGTCGCTGGCGTGTCCGCATCGGTGCGCGCGGCACGCCGAACGCGCGCGACGGCGCGCCGATGTTCATCACGCTTGAGCAAGCCGGGCAGAAGCTCTTCCTGGCCAGCAGCACCCTCGACGTCGAGCACGACCCCGATTGGCAGGACTACCGCGACTTCTGGAGGCAGCGCAACGGCAGCGAGCTCAAGCGCGTCTTCTATCGGGGCGAGGGCAAGGTCCTGACCGAGGACGAGGAGGATGACGACAGCGAAGGGGAGGCCGCATCGGCCGCCAGCCGCGGCGCCATTGCCGACCGCGCAGCACCCTCGGCGCATCCGCTGGCCACGCACCGCATCGCCATCGCGGTCCAGATTTTCGCTCCGGGCGGCGGCGGCGAGGCGATCGACGACGGTGCACTGCGCGGCCTCGTCGACCCCGACGACCAGCGGATCCACGCCCGGCTCTGGCTCAACAGCGAGCAGGCCGAGCGCGTCGTCGAGTTGCGCCGCGGCGGTTGAGACCAGGACACCGGGCGATGGCGCGACTCGCTCGTTCGACGCCTCGGCCGCCAAGCCGCCAGCCCGAGGTGCGGCTGCGGATGCGCGTCCGTGTCGCCGACCTGATCGCGATCGGTCCGGGCAAGGTCGACCTGCTCGAAGCCGTCGCCGAGCACGGCTCGATCTCGGCGGCGGCACGCAGCCTCGACATGTCTTATCGCCGCGCCTGGCTGCTTCTCGACGAGCTGAGCCGCGCCCTGACGAGCCCGGCGATCACGACCGCGCAGGGCGGCGAGCGCGGCGGCGGCGCCCGCCTGACGCCGATGGGCCAGGCGGTGATCCGCCACTATCGCGGCGCCGAAGCGAAGGCGCTTGCCGCGGGAAAGCCGCACCTGACCAGGCTTCTGGCGATGCTGCGCAAGGGCTAGTCCACTGACCAGGGATGAACGACCGAGGCGTCGACGGCCGGCCGACCGTTATAGTCAGTGGTATACGTCGCTCAGCGACGCTCGCCCGGAGGCCATGGCACCGTTACCGCACCGAGGGTCGGCTCGTCGCCCGAGCGGCTTCGTCACCTGCATCGCGCTCGTCGCGCTCTCGTTGGGTGCCCGCGCCGCGCTTGCCGCAGACCTCACGGTTTCGGCCGCTACCAGCCTGACCAACGCCTTCAAGGAGATCGGCGCGGCGTTCGAAGCGGCAAACCCGGGAACGAAGGTTCAGCTCAACTTCGGCGCCTCGGGCGCGCTGTTGCAGCAGATTGCCAGGGGCGCGCCGGTCGATGTGTACGCCAGCGCCGACGAAGAGACGATGGACCAGGCAGAGCAGCAGCAGCTCGTGACGAGGCAAACGCGCGTCGACTTCGCCAGCAACTCACTCGTCGTCGTCGTTCCCGCCGATGCGGCGACGCCGCCGAAGTCGCTCGACGAGTTGCGCTCCGCTGCGTACAAGCGCATCGCGATCGGCTTGCCGGCAAGCGTCCCGGCTGGACGCTACGCCAAAGCCGCGCTCGAGAAGGCGCAGCTCTGGCCGGTGCTCGAGGCGAAGATGGTCGGAGCGCAGAGCGTGCGCCAGGCGCTCGACTACGTCGGGCGCGGCGAGGTCGAGGCCGGCTTCGTCTACGCGACCGACGCGGCGCTGATGTCGGGCAGGGTCAAGGTCGCTTTCAGCGTGCCGACCGCGACGCCGGTGCGCTACCCGATCGCCGTGCTGTCGGCGAGCGGGAATGCCGATGCGGCGGCGAGGTTCGTCGCCTACGTCGTGTCGCCGCCGGCGCAAGCCGTGCTCGCACGCCACGGCTTCGCGAAGCCCTAAGAACCTATCCGCCAATAAGGCGCCCTGCGTTGTGACGACAAAGCGATGGATGCAAGGCGCAAGCCGCAGCCCGGGGTGGCCCCCCGGCAAGGCTTGCAACGCGGCAGACGCGCTTTGTCGTCACAACCCTTCGGGCAGGGCCGCCTTATTGGCGGATAGGTTCTAAGCATGGACGCCGCGTGGATCGCGCTCGGGCTCTCGCTCAAGGTCGCCCTCAGCGCGACGGCGCTCGACCTTTTCCTCGGAGTCGCCGCCGGCTACGCGCTGGCGCGGACTCGTTTTCCGGGGCGCGAGCTGGTCGACTCGATCCTGCTGTTGCCGATGGTGCTTCCGCCGACGGTCCTTGGCTACTACCTGCTGGTCGTCATCGGTCGGCGCGGCTGGCTCGGTGCGTGGCTGCACGAGGAGTTGGGCATCGACCTCATCTTCACCTGGCAAGGTGCCGTGATCGCCGCCGCCGTCGTCGCTTTTCCTTTCGTCTGCAAGTCGGCACGCGCCGCCTTCGAGACGATCGACGTGCCCGTCGAGCAGGCGGCCCGCGTGCTGGGGCTCGGCCCCGCCGCCACCTTTTTTCGGGTCACGCTGCCGCTCGCCTGGCGCGGCATCCTCGCCGGTACGCTGCTCGCGTTCGCGCGCGCCTTCGGCGAGTTCGGCGCCACGCTCATGGTCGCGGGCAGCATCCCGGGGAAGACGCAGACGCTGTCGATCGCTGTCTACGAAGCCGTGCAGGCCGGGCAGGACGATCTTGCGAACCTGCTCGTGCTGATCACGTCGACGACCTGCATCGCCGTCCTCCTGCTCGCCGGGCGTCTCGCGCCGGCGCGCATTCCGGGGCGGTCATGAGAGCGAACGAATGATCTGGGATGTCGCGATCCGAAAGACGGTCGGCGCCGGCGCGCAGCGCTTCGAGCTCGACGTCGAGTTCCGAAGCGACGCGCAGCGCCTGGTCCTGTTCGGGGCGTCGGGAGCGGGCAAGAGCCTGACCCTGCAGGCGATCGCCGGGCTTCTGGCGCCAGACGCCGGGCACGTTCGCATCGGCGACACCGTGCTTTTCGATTCGGCGCTCGGCATCGACCTGCCGGCCGAGCGTCGCTCCCTCGGCTACGTGTTCCAGGAATACGCGCTGTTTCCTCACCTCACGGTCCGGCAGAACGTCGCCTTCGCGACGACGAAGGGCTGGCGCAACCCGTCGCGCGCAGTCGCCGACGACGCCGTCGACCGCTGGCTCGACACGCTCGAGCTCACGGCCTTTGCCGACCGGTTCGCCGACCAGCTCTCCGGCGGCCAGCGGCAGCGTCTGGCGCTGGCACGCGCGCTCGTCGCCGCGCCGCGCGCCCTGCTCCTCGACGAGCCCTTCGCCGCGCTCGACGCGGCGCTGCGCAGAAAACTCCGCGCCGAGCTGTTCGCGATGCAATCGCGTTTCGCCGTTCCGACACTGCTGATCACGCACGACGAGGACGACATCGCCGCGTTCGCGACCGAGGTCGTCCCGATCGCGGCGGGACGCGCGGTGCGCCGACCGATCGACCCCGACCCGCAAGGAATCCGAATGAAGACGAGCGCCCGCAATCATTTCGAGGGAACGATCAGCAGGCTGACGAGCGGAGCCGTCAACGACGAAATCGAGCTCACCCTGCCGGCCGGCCAGCGCATCGTCGCCGTCGTCACGCGCGAGAGCACAGCCCGCCTCGGGCTGGCCGTCGGCGCGAAGGCCTTCGCCCTCGTCAAGGCCTCGTCGGTCGTCCTCGTCGGCGATCCGGGCGGGGCGCGCCTGTCGGCGCGCAATCAGCTTGCCGGAATGATCTCGCGAGTGCAGCCCGGCGCGGTCAACGCCGAGGTCACGATCGACGTCGGCGGTGGGTTGACGATCGCTGCGATCGTCACCCAGGAAAGCGCGAAGTCGCTCGGCCTCGTGCCGGGCGCGGCCGCCACGGCGATCTTCAAGGCCTCGAGCGTGATCGTCGGCGTGCCGGGCTGAAGGCGCTTCAGCCCTTCGCCGCGACGACGGCCTTGCCGCCGGCCTTGCGCGGCGCCGGAATGTTCGCCAGCGCGGCACCGGCGCTGCCGTCGACCGGCAGGTGCTTCTCACGCCACTCCGGCATGCCGCCACGGAACCAGTAGACCTTGGTGTAGCCGGCGGCGACCGCAGCGCGCGTCGCCTTGTACGACTTCCAGCATTCCGGGCCGTTGCACATGAAGACCGCAGGCTTGTCCTTGGCGATCGTCTTCAAGGCCGAGAAGTCGTCCTTCGACGCGTCGAAGTCGATTTCCTTCAGGCTCTTCTCGACATAGGAGGCGAGGACCGCGCCGCGCACGTGCTCGTTATCGTATTCCTTCTGGGTGCGCGTGTCGACGATCGTGACTCCCTGCCTGGCCAGCTCGGCGACCTCTTCGGCGCTGACGCGGTTCGCGCCCTTGACGCCGTCGGGAGTCGCAATGCCGAGCGAGGCGACGTAGGTGAACTGCTTGCCGGCGTCAGCCGTGGCGATGCGGAAGCGCCCGACGCCGGGAATCACGCCGTCGCCGGAATTGACCCAGTCGGCGAGCCGGGCGCACTCGCTGGCGCAGAAGTCCTTGCGCACGACCATGCTCATGCCGCCGGGAACCGGCCGAGTCGACTTGAGGATGTGCCCCTGTCCCGGATGCGCGGCGATCCATTCCTTGGCCTGCGCTTCATCGGCGACGGTCACGTCGGCCATGTCGAAGGAGAGCGCGACCAGGCCGCCGCCGCTCGTGTTGCCGTAGGTCACCTTGGAGAACTGCGCCAGCTTCAGGCCCGATTCGGTGAGCAGCCCCTTGGCGACGTAGCTGCGCAGCGAATCCTGCTGCGGCAGATAGATGCGCTTGCCCGGGAGCTTGTCGATCGAGTCGATGCCGCTGCGGGCGACGAGCGCGTAGGTCTGCTCCTGCCCGCTCGTCGCGAGCAGCTGGTAGGCGTGCAGGATCGCCGACGCCGTGACGTGTGCCGGCGCGATGATGATCTCGTTCTCGACGGTCCGGCTGGCGCGCATCACCTCGGCCATCGACGAGGTCTGCGTGATCGTCGTGCGCGCTCCGGTGGCGCGGGTCAGCGACTGCGCCGGCGCCAGCGAGGCGCTCAGGAGCACGTCGCTGGTCGTGTCGGCCGGGTCGATCCCGAGCAGGACGCGGACGTCGGAGGCGGCCTGGACGTTCGCTGCGCCGAAGACGACCAGCGCGGCGCCGGCAAGCCGGCGCGCGGCGGCGAGAAGGGGAAGGGACGGATGCTTCTTCATATCGACGTCTCCCAAAACCGGGCGAGCTTAAGCCCGGTGTCAGGCTTTGCGTTCACAATTGCCGGCGGCAAGCGGAAATTACTTCACGCGTATGGCCGCGGCGCCACAGTGTCACCGACATCGAGAGGAAGGAAAAGATCATGGCTCTCTCACCGCACGCATCGAAGCGCCGCCGCCTGCTCGCGGCCGGGTTGGGCGCCGCCGCCGGCCTGGGCGGCGTCGGGCGCGCTGCCTGGGCCCAGAGCGGCACCTTCGAGCAGCCCTTCGCCAACGGCGAACGGCGCCTCGCGGCCTACCCGGAAAAACGGCCGATGATCGTCACGACGTCGCGCCCGCCGCAGCTCGAGACACCGTTCGATGTCTTCAACGACGGAATCATCACGCCGAACGACGCCTTCTTCGTCCGCTACCACAACGCCGGAATACCGACGTCGATCGACGCCGACACCTACGTCATCAAGATCGGCGGCAATGCGGCCGGAAAGCCCCTCGAGCTGCGCCTGGCCGACCTGAAGACGCGCTTCAAGCCGGTCGAGATCGTCGCCGTCAACCAGTGCTCGGGGAACAGCCGCGGCTTCTTCAATCCGCGCGTCACGGGCGGCCAGTCCGGCAACGGCACGATGGGCAACGCCCGCTGGCTCGGCGTGCCGCTCAAGGACGTGCTGGCCCGGGCCGAGCTGAAGAACTCGGCCAAGCAGGTCACCTTCGACGGCCTCGACACCGCCATCTTCGGCGGTGGCGATTTCGTCAAGGCGCTCAACGTCGATCAGGCCATGAATCCCGACGTGCTGATCGCCTGGCAGATGAACGGCGCCGACATCCCAATGCTCAACGGCTACCCCGTCAAGCTGGTCGTGCCGGGCTACTACGGCACGTACTGGGTCAAGCACCTGTCGCAGATCAATGTCATCGACAGTGAATTCGACGGCTTCTGGATGAAGCCCGCCTACCGCGTTCCGGACAACGACTGCGTCTGCGTCGCACCGGGCACGGCGCCGGCGGCGACGCGACCGATCGGGCGCTTCACCGTTCGCTCCTTCATCACCTCGCTGAAGGAGGGCCAGCGCATCCGCACCGGCAACAGCACGGTCGTGCGCGGCATCGCCTTCGATGGCGGCAAGGGCATACGCGACGTGGGCGTCTCGATCGACGGTGGTCAGACCTGGAAGAGCGCGTTCCTCGGTGAGGATCTCGGTCGCTATTCGTTCCGCGAATTCACGTTCGCCTTCACGCCCGAGCG
>DATMGW010000073.1:0-7338 GCA_035555295.1 Caldimonas sp. | reverse complement strand
CCATGCCGCTGCGCCGCGCGGCGCAGCAACTACGCGGCGGCGAGCGCCGCCAGCGCCTTCAGCAGCGCCGCCGCCGCACGCTGCTCGCCGGCGCCGGCGCTGCCCTCGTAGGGCTCGAGCGTGAAGCGCGCTTCCGAATACACCGAGTCCCACATCGCGCGCGCCGGGACGCGTGCCTTCAGGTCGTTGAAGTCGGCGATGAGCGCGGCCGAGTCGCGCGCCAGCGTCTGCGACGCCACTGCAAGGAGCACGCGCAGCTCGATCTGGCCGACCACCGACCAGAAGTCCGGCCGCTCGGAAGCGGCGCGGGCGAGCGACTCCTGGACCGCGCGCATGCGGTCGACGGCGAGCTCGGCCGGGCGACGCTCCAGGAACGCGAGGCGCAGCTCGGCGCTGATGCCGTTCTTCGCCGGATAGAAGAGGTCGTCGGCGTCGTCTTCGCGGGCGATCCGCTCGGCGTTGCCGTAGTGCAGCGCCATCGCGCGCAGGGCCGCAAGGCGTTCGCCGGGAACAGCCTTGGTCGCGGCGCGCCGACGCGTCGTCGCCGTCGCCGGAGCGCCGGCGGCGGCGCGGCCTTCGATCATCACCAGGCGCTTGTAGGCCGAGCCGAGCAGGGCTTCGCGCTCGGCCGTCGGCTGCAGGTCGACGAGGCTGTGCAGGCGCACGATCGCCCCTTCGACGTCACGGCGCCCGCCGACGCGATCCGCCGCCGCTTCGCCGCGGCGCGCCAGCTGGTTGCCGAGCTGCTCGGCCGCCCTGAACGATGCGCTGCCGTCGGCCGCGGCGACGGCGACGCGATACCACTCGATCGCCTTGTCGAGATCGCGCGCATCGGCGTAGGCCAGGCCGAAGGCCTCGGCCACCGCACCCATGCTGCCCCACAGCGGCGCGAACTTCGATTCGAGAAAGCGGATCTTGTCGCGCTGCGCCTGCAGTGGCGAGCCACCCTTCGACTCGTCGCCGCCGAAGCGCAGGCGGATCGAGATCGTCTCGAGCGCGAGTGTCAATGCCGGCGCCGACGAGACCGCAGCGAATTCGTCGCCCGGCGAAGCACTGACGCGTTGCGCGTCACCGCCGTCGCGCTGCCAGGTCCAGCCCGGATCGCCGTAGCACTGATAGGCGGCCCAGGTGTTGCCGCTGCTGCTGGCGCGCCAGGCGGCGGTGCGCGCCGCCGCCACCGCCTCGATGAAGCGGCCGCCGCCGAGCAGCGCATCGTAGAAAGTCGTCGCGAAGATCTCGGCCGGCCCGTCTTCGACGGCCCAGCCGGCGGCGACGACGCATCGCACGCCGACCTCGATCAGCGCTTCGGCGATGTTGGCAGCGAAGTCGGCGCGGTCGTAGGTCGCGAACACCGTCTTCGCGTCGCGCTCGGCCAGGTGGCAGCAGTTGAGGAAGACGAGCTCGGGCACGGTCCGCATCGCCTGCACTTCGGCCGCACCGAGAAAGGTGTTGCCGGACAGGACGACGCCGCCCTTGGGGCCCGGCGCGCCGTGCCCGGCGACGTGGACGATGCGGTACGGCCGCTCGAACAGGGCATTGATGATGTTGCGCGCGTCGTCGCCGCCGCTCGTCAGGGCGCGCACGTGCGCCGCGTCGAGCCCGCTCGGCCCGCCGGTGAGACGCGCCGCGACGGCAACCGCTTCGGCGAGTGCACCAGGCAGCGGTGGATAGATCGTCGCGTCGACGAGCGGCTCGCCGATGACCAGCACGCTGCCGTCGGCGTCGGCGTCCGACACCTGCGAGCGGAACTCCTTGGTGCGGAGCTTGCGCAGCAGCTTGCTGCGGATCGCCCAGGGCCGCGGGTCGCCGCCCGAGATCTGCGAGCCAGGCGTGTCGAGCAGCTCCCAGGGAATCGCCGCCGTTTCGGCGTCGAGCTCGATCACCATCTCGCTCGTGCCGCCGAGGAAAGGCTCCAGCTCGACCGGAACCAGCAGATCGAACAGGGTACGACCGATCTGCGGGTCGCGGTTCGCGTTGTTCGACGCCTTGGCGACCAGCTCGCGCACCAGGGTGCCCTGCGTCCGCTGTGCACGCACCTCGGTGCGGGCGCGCCGCGTGTCGAGGTTGTAGGCGATGGATGCCTCGCCGTCGGGCTGCTGGCTCGTCACGACGCTGATGAAGTCGTAGGCGGCACCGCGGTAGCTCGAATCGAGAGAGCGGCGCAGCGCGCCGGCGCCCGACTGCACGGGCCCGACGACCTTGAGTTGGTGCGGCGTCGCCGTCGCCTGCACCTCGAGAGCGCGCCAGGCGTCGCTGGCGCGATCGAGATATAGCTCGACGAGGATGAGCCTGCCGATCTGCGGCCAGCCGTTGTCGCGCAGCTTGAGGTTGGCATCGTAGGCGCCCTGGGCGATCAGCTGCGCCGCGCTGCCGGCGCTGATGCCGGTGCCGCCGCTGCCGAGCAGCGTCGCCGCGAGCTCGAACTCGGCCGGCGCGCCGCCCTGCTGCTCGGCCAGCCGCTGCGCATAGGCGAGCACGGCTTGCCGTACCGACCACGACAGGTCGACGGCACGCAGCTTCCCTTCCTCGCCGAGGCCGACGACGATGACAGCAAGCGGGCGCGCCATCGCCAGCACGTTCTCCGGATCCTTCCTGAGGTTGCCGAAGATCTGGTGCGTGCCGACGGCGTCGGGGTAGAGGCCCGCCGAGAGCGACTTGCCCATCGCCCGCGCGACCAGGCGATCGACGACCGCCTCGGTGCCGGTCAGGGCCAGCGATCGGTAGTGGCCGACCATGAGCGGCTGGTGCACGAACTTCAGGTCGGCGTTGAGGACCGAGACGTGCAGCGCGTTGCCGCTGCCGCGCTCGTCGCCCGCCGGCCGGGCCGCCGAGCCGAGCACGTCCGCGGCGCTCGACGGCGGCTGCGATCCGAGCAGGCCGCGCGACGGGCGGCTGCGTGCCAGCGTCGCCGACGTGTCGTCGGCCCCGGCCCCGCGCGTCGCCTGGGCCGCGGCGCCGCGCGCATTGCCACCGGCGGCGTCGAGCGTCTCGAGCAACCGGGTGTCGCCGTTGACGAGCAATTCGACGTAGGCGGCGAAGGCGTTGGCGCGGCTCGGCAGATCGCCGTGCGATGCATCGAGCTTCCAGGTGCGAACGCCCGGCAGCAGCGCGCACGACAGCGGCACGCGCCCGTCGCCGCCGCCGGGGGCGTCGAGATATTCGAGGCCAGCGTCGCTGAAGGTGTAGCCGCACGGCGTGAAGGCGGCGTGGCCGACGACCAGGAGCATCCTGCGCGCGTCGTTGCCGAGGGCGGCGGCCTGCGCGTCGAGGCGCTTGCGCAGCGCGACCGACTGGTCGAGCACCGACTGCGGCGGCGCGCCCCACTGGTAGAGGGTTCGCTGCACGCCTTCGAGATGCCAGATGCTGCGCTCGGCGAGACGCGCCATGTCGTCGTCGGCGAGCTTTTGCCAGCTCTCGGCGCGATCGAGGCGCAGCGCGGGGTCGAGCAGCGACGCCTGCAACTGCAGGAAGCCGGGCATGCCGGCCATCGTCTTGCGCGCGCCGGAGTTGTCGAACAGCGAGCCAAAGGCGGCGAGCGCGTTGCCGAAGGTGTCGTCGCCCGAGAGCGTCTGCATCGGCGACCACGAGCCGCCGTTCGGCGTTCCGAGCATGAGCAGCCGGGCGCCGTCGCGCGCCAGCATGCGCTGCCAGGTGTCGGGCTTCTCGAGCGCCATCGTCCGCGCGACGAGGCCGCCCATCGAGTGCGCGACGATGCGCACCGGCTGCTGGCTCGCCGCGCGCGCAGTGAGCGCCGCGTCGACCGCCTCTCCGAGACGCCGCGCTTCGTCCTCGATCGGCCGGCGCCAGTCGAAGGCGAACGGGATGACCTCGTGCGTATCGGCCAGGCGCTCGATGAGATCGCCGTAGACGCTGCCGATCGGCCCGTCGGGCGCGACGTGCGACGCCGTCTTCGGATCCCAGGCAAGGCTACCGAGGCTGTTGACGAAACGAAAGCCGAGCCAGATCCGCTTGCCGTCGAGGGCGAGGTTCGAGCCGAGGATGCCGGGAATGACGAAGACCCCCGGGCGAGCCGCCGCCTCGTCGCTGCCAGCACCGCGCGAACGCGCGACGGCGCGCGCGGCGCGCGTTCCGCTCGCGTCCTCGCCGGCCCACGAGAGCGGGCCGATCACGGCGAAGTCGGCCGGCGCGTCGTCGCAGAGCGCGCTGGCGATCGCGCCGACCGTGCGGTCGTTGCTGAAGTAGTTGAAGTGCGAGACCTTGCCACCGCGATCGAGGAGAAAGCTCGCGCTGGCCTCGGCCGCCGCCGGGGCACGCGGTGCGCCGCCGTACATCGAACGCGTCTGCACGACGAGGTCGTTGTCGGTCCAGTAGAACGCGTCGGAGAGCAGCGTCTTGACCCACGAGCCGATCGAGTCGCCCTGCAGGTCGCCGGCGACGACGCGCAAGTCGCCCGGGATCGGCTCGCTCGCGCCGTTCAGCCACTCGACGACCGGGCTGCCCGGCATCATCGCTTCGAGGCCGGGCAGCTCGCTCGGGTCGGCGCGGCGGCGCGCCACCTCGTGGAGAAAGTCGACGAGCTGCGGCGCGACCGGAATGCTCGCCAGCTCGAGGCACCAGGACAGGATCGACAGGTACGCGTCGAGCCGCTTCGACGCGAGCAGCGTACCGCGCGCCGGGCAGGCGACGCGGACGACGCGCTCGACGCGCAGGCCCTTCGCCTGGGCTTCCTTGACGAGGGCGCGCAGGTCGCTCTTCAGCTGCGCATAGGGCGCATCGGCGAACAGGGCGAGCGCGGCGTCGTCCGGCGCCCCGCCGGCGCAGGCGCGGGCCAGGATCTCGGCGACGAGGCCGCCGCGCGAGTGCGTGAGCAGGTGCAGGCGCGCTCCGGCGGGCAATGCGCGCACGAGCAGCAGCGCGTTGCCGATCGGGCTCGTTCCCAGCGTCGGGTGATCGAAGCCGTAGACGCGATCGGCGTAGCGCGTGAAGAGCTGGCGCACGACCGGGTTGTGCAGGGTCCAGAGCTTGGAGAAGGTCCCCGGCGTGTCGCTGAAAGTGCCATGGACGAGAACGAGCAACGGCCCGCCGTCGGCCGCGGCGGAAACGGCATCGAGCTTGCGGCCGCTGTCCTTGAGCGGCTCGAGCGCCTCGGCGGAAAGGCGGTAGACGCCGGCGTCGACCTTGCCGTCGACCTTCTTCGTGATCGCCGCCGTCGCCAGCGTCACCGCCGGATCCTTGCCGAGCCCGGTGAGGACGTGAAAGCCGGTCAGGAGCGCCTGCCCCATCCAGCCGCGCGTCGCGCCGCGCGTCGCCTGCGCTTCGAGGCCCGGCCAGCCGAGTTGCGCCGGCACCAGCACTTCGCTGGACGATGTCCTTGCCGCAGGCGCTCCGCGCGCCGCGGGTGCGGCCTGCGCGCGCATCAGGTCGCGCGCGTCTTCGGGATGAAGGACGAGCGTCGGCCCGTTGGCGATGGCCAGGACGACGACGTCTTCGCCGGGCCGGGCCGTGACGCGCACCGGCTCGCCGTCGGCGCGCGTCGTGCCGACGCGTACCGTCGCCTTGACGCTGCCGCGCGAGGCGACTCCCGCAGCCGCGGCCGAGTCGGCCTGGCCGGGAATGATGAAGACGATGTCGTTCGTTGCGCTGGCCATCGACGTTTCTCCGCGACCTCAGACGCTGAAGGGCGGCTGGGTCAGGAAGGTGCCGGTCGTGCCGAGCGTGAACAGGTTAGGCGTCTGCGTGGCCGGCATGCCGGCGCGGATGCGGGCGTGGAACTGCGCGTAGTTGCCCTTGAACGCGCCCTGGTTCCAGACCTTGAGCAGCTGCTCGGTGAAGGCGCCGTTGTGGTCCCCGTCCATCGAGGTCTGGTTGTCCTGGCAGCCCGAGATGAGGATCAGCGAGGCGTCGAACTTGTCGTTGATGGCGGAAAGACGGCCGCTCACGGCGACCTGCGCCAATGCGTTGTCGGGGTCGACGACAGGTTTGCCGGCGGCTGCGGCGACGTCTCTTTGCAGCTTGTCGTAGAACGCCTGATGCTCGCGATAGGTGCGCATCGCCACCGCGTCGGGCATGTTCTTCGGCCGCTCGGTCGGAGTCGTCGGCGAAGGCAGCACCATCTCGCGCGTCACCGTCCCGCTGTGGCAGCTGTCGGACAGCACGAGGATGCATACGCCGGCCTTGAACTTGCTCAACTCGAAGTAGAGCTCGTCGTCGATGAGCTGGCCGTCGTAGAGGCACCAGGTCTCGTCCTTCTTGTCGTCCTCGTCGCCGTTCACGTCGGGCACCTGACCGCCGTGGCCGGAGTAGCTGAGGAAGAAGAAGTCGCCGCTCTGCAATTGCTTGGCCGCGTTGCGGATGCCGCCGAGGGCCGCGTTGCGCGTCGCCTTCTTCGTCAGCAGCACCGTCGCCTTCATGCCCTGCTTCTTCGCGATCGCGCCCATGTCGTGCGCGTCGAACTCGCACGCCGCGAGCGGACCGTCCCAGCCGCCGTAGGCCGCACCGCTGACGCCGTTGAGGCCCAGGTGCAGGGACAGCGCCTTCTTCTTCGTCTTCTTGCTGCCAGCCGTGCTCTTCGTCGTCGTCATGCAAAGTCTCCTGAAGTGAGTATCGGTGCCGACGCCAGCGCGGCAGCCCGCCACATCATCCACGCCGACGCAGCGAACTGCAAGGCGCCCGAGCGGGGGCGTTGCCGGCTCAGGACGAAGCGACTGCGGCTGTCGGCGCGAACAATCGCGAAAGCAACTGGCGATGATCGAGACGCGTCCCCGGCCTCACGTCGATCCACGAGAAGCGCTCGGCCGGTGCGCCGGCGACGGCCGCGTCGGCCGTCGCGCGATCGGAATCGGCGTTCGTCAGGACGACGACGCGGCCGACGCGCTCGGCGCGCGCCAGTGTTGCCAGCTCGTGCAGGCAGCCGACGTTCTTCGCCTGGAAGCCGCGCAGGTCCATCAGCACGACGTCGCTGCGCGCGGCGAGCGCAGCGAACGCTTCGCGCCAGGTCCAGTCGCGGCAATAGCACTCGTTGATGCGAAAGCGCCCTTCGAGGTCGGCGAGCAGATCGAAGTCGGCGATCCGCGCCGCGATGTCGGCTGGACCGTTGACGAAACGTTGCCCGAGGCGGCGGTCGAGGAAGGTCAGCACATCGCCCGCGTCGAGCGTGCGGTCGACCAGATCGGTGCCGGCGATCAGGACCGTGTTGCCGGTGAGGCGCCAGCGCTCGACGACATGATCGAAGAGATCGTGCACCGCGGCGTCGTGCTGGAAGACGCGCAGCACGAGCAGCGTCGGCGGCCGCGCCGAGGCCGCGCCGCGTCGACGCAGGGCGAAGAAGGCGAGCGGGATCCAGAGCAGCGGCAGCAGCGCGACCAGGGCGGCGATGCC
>DATMGW010000072.1:0-2354 GCA_035555295.1 Caldimonas sp. | reverse complement strand
ATCGGGTCGCCGATGCCGGCGGCGAGCTCGGCCAGCGCCGGAATCAAGCGCTTCACATCGGCGTTCGAAGCGACAGAGGCGTGCGTCGCCATCGCGCCGATCGTGACGCTGCCGGGGTCGGCCTTGATGCCCTTCAGATCGGCAATCGCGCCGAGATCGACGAGTCGCTCCGCCTGCGACAGCCGCAACCGCATCGCCTGGATCAGGCTTTGCCCGCCGGCCAGGTAGTGCGTATCGGCGCCGCTCGCCGCGGCCTTGGCGGCGTCGCGGCTGGTCGGGCGCTGGTATTCGAATGCATACATGTTGTTCTCCTTCGCTCGAGTCAGGCGTGCATGCCGTGCGCGGCGCGCCAGACGCGCTCCGCGGTCGCCGGCATGGCGAGATCAACGACGCCCAGGGCGTCGGTGATCGCGTTGATGTAGGCCGGCGGCGAGCCGATCGCTCCCGCTTCGCCGCAGCCCTTCACGCCAAGCGGGTTGTGGCTGCATGGCGTCGAGGTCGTCGCCAGCTGGATCGTCGGCACGTCGACGGCGCGCGGCATCGCGTAATCCATGTACGAGCCGGTGAGGAGCTGACCCGACTCGACGTCGTAGACGCAAGCTTCCATCATCGCCTGGCCGAGCCCCTGCGCCACGCCGCCCTGGACCTGGCCGGAGACGATCATCGGGTTGATGATGTTGCCGAAGTCGTCGACGGCGACGAACGACTCGATCTTCACCGTGCCCGTGTCCGGATCGACCTCGACCTCGCAGATGTAGCTTCCCGACGGGTACGTGAAGTTGGTCGGGTCGTAGAAGGCGTTCTCGTTCAGGCCGGGCTCGAGCTTGTCGAGCGGATAGTTGTGCGGCACGTAGGCGGTGAGCGTGACCGACCCCCAAGGCACCTTCTTGTCGGTTCCGGCGACCTTGAACTCGCCGTTCTCGAACTCGATGTCGGTGTCGGCCGCTTCGAGCAGGTGCGCCGCGATCTTCTTGCCCTTGGCGATGATCTTGTCGACCGCCTTGACGATCGCCGTGCCGCCGACCGCGATCGAGCGGCTGCCGTAGGTGCCCATGCCGAACGGGACGCGGCCGGTATCGCCGTGCACGATCTCGACGTTCTCGACCGGGATGCCGAGCTTGCCGGCGACGACCTGCGCGAACGTCGTCTCGTGGCCCTGGCCGTGGCTGTGCGAGCCGGTGAACACCGTCACCGTTCCGGTCGGATGGACGCGCACCTCGCCGGCCTCGAACAGGCCGGCGCGCGCGCCGAGCGCGCCGGCGATGTTCGAGGGCGCGATGCCGCAGGCCTCGATGTAGCACGAGTAGCCGAGGCCGCGCTTCTTGCCTTTCGCTTCCGACGCCGCCTTCCTCGCCTTGAATCCGGCGACGTCGGCCATCTGGACGGCCTTGTCGAGGTGCGCAGCGTAGTTGCCGACGTCGTAGGTGAGGCCGACCGGCGTCGCGTACGGGAAGGTCGTGATGAAGTTCTTGCGCCGGATCTCGGCCGGGTCCATCTTCATGTCGCGCGCCGCCTGCTCGACGATTCGCTCGACGACATACGTCGCCTCGGGCCGGCCGGCGCCGCGGTACGCGTCGACCGGCACGGTGTTCGTGAATACCGCCTTCACCTCGGCGTAGATCGCCGGCGTCTTGTACTGGCCGGCGAGCAGCGTCGCGTAGAGGATCGTCGGCACGGCCGAGGCGAAGGTCGACAGGTAGGCGCCCATGTTGGCGATCGTCTTCACGCGCAACGCCAGGAAATGGCCTTGCGCGTCGAGCGCCAGCTCGGCGGTGGTCACGTGATCGCGGCCATGCGAGTCGGTGACGAACGACTCGCTGCGCTCGGCCGTCCACTTGATCGGCCGACCGACGTGCTTGCTCGCCCAGACCAGCGCCACGTCCTCGGCGTAGAGGTAGATCTTCGAGCCGAAGCCGCCGCCGACGTCGGGCGCGATCACGCGCACCTTCGATTCCGGCAGGCTGAGCACGAAGGCACACATCAGCAGCCGCTCGACGTGCGGGTTCTGGTTGGCGACGTAGAGCGTGTAGCTCTGGTCGGAGCGGTTGTAGCTGGCGTTGGCGGCACGCGGCTCCATCGCGTTCGGGATCAGCCGGTTGTTGACGAAATCGAGCCGGGTGACGTGCGCGGCCGAAGCGAACGCCGCGTCGACCGCCGCCTTGTCGCCATGGCCCCAGTCGTAGCAGATGTTGTCGGGCACCTCGTCGTGCACCGCCGAACCCTTCATGTGGGCGCTGGCGATGTCGATCACCGCCGTCAGCTCTTCATAGTCGACCTCGATCAGTTCGGCCGCGTCCTTGGCCTGAAGCAGCGTCTCGGCGACGACGAGCGCGACCTGGTCGCCGACGTGGCGC
>DATMGW010000071.1:0-14391 GCA_035555295.1 Caldimonas sp. | reverse complement strand
GCCGCTCGGCAGCGATGCGCGCATCCTGAGCTACCTGCCGCTCGCGCACGTCGCCGAGCGGGCGATCGTCGAGCATGCCTTGCTCGCTTCCGGGATGCACGTGTACTTCGCCGAGAGCCTCGACACCTTCACCGCGGACATGCAGCGGGCGCGGCCCACCGTCTTCTTCTCCGTGCCGCGCCTGTGGGTCAAGTTCCAGCAGGCGGTCGAAGCGAAGATGCCTGCGGCCAAGCTGCGGCGCCTGCTGCGCATTCCGATCGTCGGCCGCCTCGTCGCGAAGAAAGTCCTTGCCGCGCTGGGCCTCGACGCCTGCACCTATGCCGTCGGCGGCGCGGCGCCGATGCCGCCGGAATTGCTGCGCTGGTACACGCGTCTCGGCCTGACGATCGCCGAGGGCTACGGCATGACCGAGAACTGCGCCGTCTCGCACGCGACCTTCCCCGATGCACCACGGCCGGGCACGGTCGGCAAGCCCTACGACGGCATCGAGAGTCGTATCGACCCGGCGACCGGGGAAGTCCAGATGCGCGCTCCGTGCGTCATGCTCGGCTACTACAAGGAACCCGAGCTGACGCGCCAGGCGTTCACCGAAGACGGGTGGCTTCGCACCGGCGACAAGGGCGAGCTCGACAGCGAAGGCAACCTGCGCATCACCGGCCGCATCAAGGATTTGTTCAAGACGAGCAAGGGCAAGTACGTCGCGCCGGCGCCGATCGAGGATCGCCTGGTCATGAACGGCGCGGTGGAGGCCTGCGTCGTCGTCGGCGCCAACCTCGGTCATCCGGTGGGCATCGTCATGCTCAACGCCGACGCGGCGAAGCGCTCGACGCAACCGGAAAGCCGCGCCGCGCTCGAGGCGTCGCTCTCCAGCCACCTGGCGTCAATCAACGAAGGGCTCGATCCGCACGAGCAGCTCGAGTGCCTCGTCGTCGTCGCCGAGCCCTGGTCGGTCGAGAACGGCTTCATCACGCCGACCTTCAAGGTCAAGCGCAACCGCATCGAGGAAGCGTACGGCCCGCTGTTCGAGCGCTGGACGGCAACCCGTCGCGCCGTCGTCTGGCATCCGGCCTGAACAGGCCCTTAATCGATCTTCGCGCCCGAGGCCTTGACCACCTGCGCCCACTTCTTCGCCTCGGCGGCGATGAAGCGGCCGAACTCGGCCGGTGCCATCCCGCTCGGGATCGCGCCCTGGGCGAGCAGCCGCTCCTTCAAGATCGGGGAGGCCAGCGCCTTCGCCGTTTCCTGCTGAATGCGGCTGACGATCTCGGGCGGGGTGCCGGCGGGAGCGAGCAGACCGAACCACGAGCTCGCCTCGAAGCCCGGCACGCCCGATTCGGCGATCGTCGGGACATCGGGCAGGACGCCGCTGCGCTGGCTGCTCGTGACGCCCAGCGCGACGAGCTTTCCGGACTTGATCTGCGGCAGCGCAGAAGGCAGGTTGTCGAACATCAGGTCCATCGTTCCGCCGATGAGATCGAGCAGCGCGGGACCCGAGCCGCGATACGGGAAGTGGACCATGTAGGTCCCGGTCAGCGTCTTGAAGAGCTCGCCCGAGAGATGGATCGAGGTGCCGTTGCCGCTCGAAGCCATGTTCAGCTGGCCCGGGTGCGCGCGCGCGTAGGCGATCAGCGAGCGCACGTCCTTGATGCCTGCGGACGCCGCTTTCGCCGGATTGACGACGAGCACGTTCGGCACGCCGGCGACGAGCGTGATCGGGGCGAAATCCTTCGCCGCGTCGTACGGCATCTTCGGATAGAGCGAGGGGTTGATCGCGTGCGTGCCGACCGTCCCCATGACGAGCACGTAGCCGTCGGGCGCTGCCTTGGCGACGACGTCGGCGCCGACGTTGCCGCCGGCACCCGGCTTGTTCTCGACGATGAAGGTCTGCCCGAAGGCCTTGCCGAGCTCCGGCGCGAGGGCGCGCGCCAGGATGTCGGTCGTGCCGCCCGGCGTGAACGGAACGACGATGCGCACCGGCTTGCTCGGCCACGCTGTGCTGCCCTGGGCGAGGGCTGCCGGCGCGGCGACGGCGAGCGCCAGTGCCGCCAGGCGTAGGACGGATCTCATGGCATGTCTCCTTCTTCGTTGTTGTCGCGCACCTCGAGGCGTGCGCCCGCGAACGCAAGTGTGGGGCCGATCGGACGGTGATTGTTTCGAGACGGTTTCGACACCGTCTCGGCCGTTGCGCGGCCGACCCGCCGCCTCAAATTCGCAAGAAGTGCAACGTCGCCGGACACGCTCGTTCGTAGTCTGCCGGCTCGGCTCACAAGGCCGCAGCCACGCAACTCTTTCAGGAACGAAACATGTCCAAGACCGGCACGTTCGCCATCGACGCACATCGCAATCTCCCGGGCCCGCGCCGGGCACTCGTGGTCGCGCTCGCGGCCGCCTTTCCGGTGGCCGCGTGGTCGCAGGCGCAGCAGACGCCGCCACCCCCGCCGCCGGCGCAGCAGCTCGAGCGCGTCGAGATCACGGGATCCTCGATCAAGCGCATCGAAGCCGAGACAGCCCTGCCGGTGCAGGTCATCACGCGCGAGCAGATCCAGAAGACGGGTGCCACGAACGTCGAGCAATTGCTGCAGACGATCAGTGCGGTGGCGAGCTCGCAGGGCATGACGGCGGCCACTGCGTCGAGCGGCACCACCGGCGGCATTTCCTCGATCGGCCTGCGCGGTCTGGGCTCGCTGCGAACCCTTGTGCTCCTGAATGGTCGGCGCATCGCACCGTACGGCATCGGCTTTACCGGCGACTCGGTCTCAGTCGACGTCAACAGCATCCCGCTGGCCGCGATCGAGCGCGTCGAGGTGCTCAAGGATGGTGCCTCGGCGATCTACGGCTCGGATGCGATCGCCGGCGTCGTCAACTTCATACTGCGCCAGGATTTCAAGGGTCTCGAGCTCAGCGCCGAGTACGGCGACACGACCCATGGGGGCGCCGCCTTCAGGCGCCTTGCCGCCACCGGCGGCATCGGCGATCTCGCGACTGATCGCTACAACCTGATGATCGTCGGTTCGTGGCAGAAGGAGGACAGTCTGCTTGGCGGGCAGCGCCGATTCGCAAACACGAACATCCGTCCGTTCGAGGGCAATGACCTGACCTCGGGGAACACTTTCCCGGGCAACATCGTGACCTACGACCCCGTGACCGGCCAAGCGGGCGCCGCGTCGCGCAACCCTTCGACGGGCTCAGCACCGCCTTCGGGTCAACCAGCGACTCTTCTAGGCTGTCCGGGGCCCTACGCGGTTCTCGATCCGCTATTCCCGCCGAACCGCTGCCGCTTCGACCCGGCGTCACTGGTGACGCTGTTGCCTGCATCGGAGCGAATGAGCGTGTTCGCCGCGGGCAAGTTCGCGATCACCCCTGACATCCAGGCCTACGTCGAAGGCTCGTACAACCGGAACAAGATTCGCACGGTGATCCAACCGGTTCCGCTGTCGGACCAGTTCGCCATCCCCTCGAACAATCCGCTGTGTCAGCAGGCGCCTTACAACAACACCTCGAGCGGCCCGTGCCAGTCGGCGATCTGGTTGAAGCCGGGTACGCCGTTCTATCCCACCGACTATGCAATCGCCCAGTTCGGCGGCACGCCCGACCTCCTTGTGCGGTACCGCTCGGCACTCACCGGCAATCGCGACCTCGTCGACATCTCGGAAGCACCGCGGGCGGTGGCAGGAGTCAAGGGGACGGTCGCCGGCTGGGACTTCGACACCGCGTTGCTGTACACCGAGAGCAAGGTACGGGAGCACGTCAACGACGGCTATCCGGCGCTGTCGCTGATCATGCCGCTCCTCAACAGTGGCAACGTCAATTTCTTCGGGCCGAACACTCAGGCGATTCAAGACCAGGCCGAAGCCAGCAATTTCAAGGGTGACGCCTACAACATCAAGTCATCGCAGACCAGCCTGACCGCCAAGGCGTCGCGCGAAGTCTTCCAGCTCCCGGCTGGCCCGATCGGATTTGCGGTTGGAGGTGAAGCTCGCAAGGAGAAGTACGACTTCACCGCCGATCCGACCATCCAGACCGGCGATATCTCCGGCTACGGTGGCAACTTCTTCAACCTCAGCAAGACGCGCAACGTGACGGCGCTTTTCTCGGAGGTCAACATTCCCGTCATCAAGAACCTGGAAGCGAACCTCGCGGTCCGCTACGACCACTACGAAGGCGTCGGCAGCTCGACCACTCCGAAGGGCAGCCTGCGCTGGCAGCCGATGCCGCAGGTCCTGTTGCGCACATCTTATGGACAGGGCTTCAGGGCTCCGAGCCTGCAGGATCTGTACGCGCAGAACACGCAAAGCGTGACGCCCAACGGCTTGAGCGACCCGCTGCGCTGCTCTCCGCCGCTGGCCAATCCGCCTCCTGGCGGCAACAGTTCGACGGACTGCCAGACCCAGTTCACTGTCACCTTCGGAGGCAACCAGAACCTGAAGCCCGAGAAGTCGCACAACTTCACCCTCGGCACGGTGCTCGAGCCGATCAACACCGTGTCGGTCGGTATCGACTACTGGCGGGTACGGCTGAGTGACACCATCACCAACGGCGTCGACGCGGCGACGATCCTGAGCGACCCGGTCAAGTACGCATCGCTGATCACGCGCGGCGCGCCCGATCCGACCCAGCCCGGCCTTCCGGGTCACATCACGAACCTGCTCGAGACGAACCTCAATCTCGGGATCACCCGGGTATCCGGTCTCGATTTCGACGTGAAGTGGCGCATCCCGGCAGCCGAGTGGGGCAAGGTCACGCTCAACGGGACGGCGACGTACATGATCAGGTACGACACATCGAACCTGGACGGGTCGTACAGCGGCAACATCGGGCTGCCGAACACGGCGACGGGCGGCGTCATCCCGCGCTTCAAGAGCTACCTGTCGGCCGACTGGCAGCGCGGCCCATGGAACGTGACCATCGCCCAGAACTACCAGGCGGGCTACCACGACGTCCAGTCGAACGTCACCGGCGTCGACCGCGACGTGCGCACCTACACGACCTGGGACCTGCAGGGCAGTTACTCATGGGCAAAGTCTTGGCGCTTCGTCCTCGGGGTGAAGAACCTGTTCGACACGGATCCGCCTTACACCAACAACGGCGCATCGTTTCAGGCCAGCTACGATCCGGAGTACGCCGACCCGCGTGGCCGCTTCATCTACGGTCGCGTGACTTACATGCTGCAGTAGGACTGCCGACAGCGGCGCGAGAGCATGTAACTGCATCTATACTGCGGCGATGGACATCGTCGACCAGCTTGCGCCGCGCGGGTTCGACTGCGTCTGCGGCAACCTGCGCATGGCCGCACGAGCCGTCTCGAGCGTCTACGACCGGCATCTGCGTGAAGCGGGCGTGCAGTCGAGCCAGATGGCGGTGCTCTGGGCGGTTGCGAACGCGCGGGGCCTGTGCGTCAGCGAATTGGCGGTACGCATTGCGATGGACGAGACGACCATGATCCGGAACCTGCGTGGCCTGGAGCGGCAGGGCTGGGTCGTGCTCAGCGTCGGCGCCGACCGGCGACGGCGCCTGGCTTCGCTCAGCGAGGAAGGCCGCGCCGTCTTCGCCCGCGCCCTGCCCCTCTGGAAGAGGGCGCAGCAGGAAGTCGCCGGGCTGCTCGACGAGAAGTTGAGCGATACCAACCGCAAGCTCGTGCGCCTGACCCGCGCCATCGCCTGACGAAAAAAATTTCCGCAAAACAATGCATATGCATCTAAATGACGCGTGCAAGGAGCGGGCGCCGGTGCGGCAGCAACCCGCTGCGCTGGTTTTTCGCGCCGTGCTGCGCGGCGCAGCGCAGGCGCTTTGGCGCAATCGCCGCGTCCGCCTCGACGAGGACGCCTGGCTGGTCCTCGACGGACGCGAGGTCTGCGAACTGCAGCCCGATCCGGAGAGCGGCGTCGAGGCGGTCGAGATCGGCGTGACGGCCGAGCTGCGAGACGCGGGCCTGGCGCTCGCCGCGCAGACGCTCGTCGCCGGCTCCTCGCCCGACGCCGGCTGTGTCGCCGAGCTCGCCGCGGTGGCGTTCGCCGACAACCTGCGCCCGACCGACAGCCCGGCGGGACGGCGCCTGCTCGAGATCGCCCGCGCGCGTGCCCTCGGTCGCCCGCCCGCCGCGCAGGGCGGCGAGATCGTCGAGCTGGTGGCGGCGTGCGCCGGCGAGGAGCTCGAGCTGCGCCGCCGCGCCGCGCGGATCGCCTGCGTCAAGGTCGAGACGCGCGAGCAGCTCTTGCGTCGCATCCGGCTCGCAGCCGACTTCATCGCCACCCATCACGACGAGCCGATCTCGCTCGATGAGATGGCCCGCGCGGCGAGCCTGTCGCGCTTTCACTTCGTGCGTCTGTTCAACCTCGTCCACGGCGAGACGCCGCATGCCTTCCTGCTGAAGAAGCGCATCGCCGTGGCCCGCCGCCACCTGGCGGTCGGCGGCGCCTGCCGCGAAGCGGCGACCCGAGCCGGCTTCGGCAGCCGCTCGGCGCTGTTTCGCAACCTGCGGAAGGTCCCGCGTGCCGGCGGCGGTGGCGCCGGCACCGTCTTCGCCGCGTCGACCGAACCATGCTTCCCCTCTGCCTGATCGTCGCCGCCAGCCCCGGCGATGCCCCAGGCCTGAACCTGCGCGAGTTCGACCTGCTCGGCTTCAAGTCGTACGCCGTCGAAACCTTCGCCTCGGCGTTCGGCCTGATCCGCCAGTGGCAGTTCGACGCTCTCATCGTCGACGGCGACGGCTACGGCGACGCGTTGCGCCACGCGCTGCCCGAACTTCGCGACCGCTCGAACGCGCCGATCGTCCTCGTCTCGAGCGACGCCGGCGAGCGCCAGCAGATCGAGGCGCTGCAAGGCGGCGCCACCGAGATCATCGTCAAGCCGGCGTCGCCGCGCCTGATCGCCGCCAAGCTGCACCGCCTGATCGAGATCGCGAGGGACCGGCCGGCCGGGACCGGCGACGAGCGCCGCAGCGTCGTGCGCCTGGGTGCGCTACGCCTCGACCCGCGCCGCGCCGCTGCCAGCGTCGGCGATGTTCCGCTGGCGCTCACCACCGGCGAGTTCGAATTGCTCCTGCTGCTCGCGTCGCGGCCGGGCGAGTTCGTCCATCGCGACACGATCGCGCGGACCCTCGGCAGCCCGGTCGGCGCGGGCGAGGGCCGGCGCAGCGCCGACATGCACATCTGCCGGATCCGCAAGAAGCTGCGCGACGCCGGCGCGAAGAGCCTGCGCGTCGACACCGTGTACGGGCGCGGCTACTGCCTGCGTCTCGAGCAGGAAGAGACCGAGGAGCTCCTCGCGGCGCGCTATCCGGAGTGGTCCGCCTGAGTCAGGTCCGACGGGCGCGGGGAAAACAAAGGCGGGGAAGCGGGACAAGACCCTCGGGGCTCGCTCTCGAAACCGCCCCGAATTGCCCGCTTCCCCGTGGACGCAGGCCGGCGAGCGCGAGGTGCGCCCTGCCTGCATCAGGCGCGCGACAGTGTCGGTCACTGGCGCGCGTCCGCAGCAGCGTCCCGAAAACCGTTCCCTAGCGTCCGCCTCCTGGCGGTCCGAACAACGACATCTGTTGCGGCACGACGTGCGCACGCGCGAGCACGAGCGGGCGTTGCGAAAGACTGGCCGGCGCCGGGTGCGGCGCCGCGCCCACTCCGAGGCGAAGCAGCGACGAAACGCCACCGTAGCCGTGCGGCCCGGCGGGGCGGCGCATGAGCGTTGCGGCAGACGAAAAAGGACGAGGCGGCATGTGGGGCGATCCTGGGACGGCAGCCTTCGCAACATCTGGTTGCAGGCGCGAATCCAGCCTAACCGATCGCAACGTTCGTGCCACATCCATCGTCGTGAAGCGGTTCACGACGGCGCCCGCGACGCCTCACGCCACGACATCTTCCTGTGACGCCGCGTGCGCGACCGCGACCCGGCACGTCGATATCGCAAGCAGTCGTTACCGGCCGGAGCCGCCGGCACGTTCGCCTCAGGCGGCGACGCGGCGGCCGCGCGGGATGGCGTCGAGGAGGCGGCGCGTGTATTCCTGCCGCGGGTGCACGAGGATCTGCTCGACGTCGGCCTGCTCGACGACCTCGCCGTCCTTCATGACGATCACCTCATCGGCCATGAAGCGGACGACGGCGAGATCGTGGCTGATGAAGATATAGGCCAGGCCGAGTTCGTCCTGCAGGTCCTTCAGCAGGTTGAGCACCTGTGCCTGCACCGAAACGTCGAGCGCGCTCACGGCTTCGTCGAGCACCAGCACTTCCGGCTCGAGCGTGAGGCAGCGGGCGATCGCGACGCGCTGCCGCTGTCCGCCCGAGAACTCGTGCGGATACTTGACCATCGCGGTGTCGTCGAGGCCGACCCGGTCGAGCAGGGCACGGGCACGCGTCTCGCGCTCCGCCGCGCCGCTGCCGATGCCGTGGATCGTCATCGGCTCGATCAGCGTCTGGCCGATCGTGAAGCGCGGGTTGAGCGAGGCGTAGGGGTTCTGGAAGACGACCTGGATGCGCTTGCGCACCGCGAGCATCTCGGCCTTCGACAGGGCGAGCAGGTCGCGGCCGTCGAAGATCGCGCGGCCGCCGACCGGGCCGCCGCTCGGCTCGTGCAGGCGCAGCAGCGTCAGGCCGAGCGTCGTCTTGCCCGAGCCCGATTCGCCGACGATGCCCAGCGTGTGCCCGGCGCGCAGGCGAAAGGTCGCTCCCTTGACCGCCTGGAACTCCTTGCGTCCGAACACGCCGCTGCGGATCCAGAAGCTCTTCGTCAAGCCGATCGCCTCGACGATGACGTGCGCCTCGGCGTCCTTTGTCTTGGCCACTGCGAGGCCAGCGCGGCCGGCGATGTGGTCGTCGACGACGCGCAGGCGCGGCGCGCGCTGCTCGAGCGTCGGCCGGCAGGCGAGCAGCGCCTTCGTGTACGCGTCGTGCGGATCGGTAAAGATGGCGTCGACGGAGCCCTGTTCGCGCACGATGCCGTGGCGCATGACGACGACATGGTCGGCGATCTCGCCGACGACGCCGAGGTCGTGGCTGATGAAGAGCATGCTCATGCGGTGCTTGTCCTTCAGCCTGGCGAGCAGCTCGAGGATCTGCCGCTGGATCGTCACGTCGAGCGCGGTCGTCGGCTCGTCGGCGATCAGCAGCCTGGGCTCGCAGCCGAGCGCCATGGCGATCATCACGCGCTGCTGCTGGCCGCCGGAAAGCTGGTGCGGGTAGGCCGCCAGGCGCCGGCGCGGCTCGGGCATGCCGACCTCGATGAGGAGTGCCTCGGCGCGCTGCATCGCGGCGCGTTGGCCGAGCCCCAGGTGCTTGACGAGCGGCTCGCAGATCTGTTCGCCGACCGTGAAGACCGGGTTGAGCGAGCTCATCGGGTCCTGGAAGACGCAGGCGATTTCCTTGCCGCGCAGCTTCTGCAGCTCCTCGCCCGGCATGGCGAGCATGTCGCGGCCGCGAAACGAGATGCGGCCGCTGCGCTCGGCGTTGTCGGGCAGCAGGTTGAGGATCGACATCGCCGTGACGCTCTTGCCCGAGCCCGATTCGCCGACCAGCGCGACCGTCGTGTTCTCGGGCACGGCGAAACTCACGCCCTTGACGGCCTCGATGCGGGGGGCGACGCCGTCGACCTTGCCGAGGCGAAAGGCGACGCGCAGGTCGGCGATGACGAGCAATGGCGCCCCCACGCTTGCCGCCGGCGCGGCGGCGCTGCCCCCCACGGGGACGCGGCCGGGCTCGGGAGCGGCCCAGCGCCCGGCCGGGTCGCTCATTCGTGACCTCTCAGCTTCGGGTCGAGCGCATCGCGCAGGGCGTCGGTCATGAGCGAGAAGGCAGTGACGAAGACGGCCATGAACGCGGTCGCCGCGACCAGCTGCCACCAGTAGCCGAGGATCAGCTCGCTTTGCGCCTCGGCCAGCATCGTGCCCCAGGAAACGTCGTCGACGCCGACGCCCAGACCCAGATACGAAAGGATGACCTCGAACTTGATGAAGGCGACGACGAGCAGCGACATGCGCACGAGGATGACGTGGCTGACGTTGGGCAGGATGTGCCTGAACATGCGCGAAGTCGTCGAGGCGCCGATCGCCTCGGCCGAGCGGACGTAGTCACGCGTCGAATGCTTGATGAACTCGGCGCGAACCTGACGGTAGACGCCGGTCCAGCCGACCAGGGCCAGGATGATGGCGACGCTGCCGATACCACGGCCGAAGATGAAGGCGAACGAGAGGAGGAGAAGGATGTCGGGGATCGATGTGAAGACGTTGTAGAGCCACTCCAGAAGATCGCCGACCTTGCCGCCGAAGAAGCCGCCGAGGGCGCCCAGCACGGTGCCGATCAGCGTCGCGACGACGGCGGCGACCAGGCCGACGAAGACCGAGGTCTGCGTCCCCTTCATCGCCTTGGCGAGCACGTCGCGGCCGAGGCGGTCGCCGCCGAAGGGCAGTGTCTCGGCGCGCGGCGCCTCGACCGTCTTGTATTTCGACGCACGCTCTGCCCATTCCTTGTAGCGCGGCGCCAGCGGATCGACGGCCGAGATGTCGACGGGCGGCCCGCTCGGTGCCGCGATTTCCTGCGCCTCGACCGCCCTGGCCGGGCCCATGAAGGTCGGCGGCGCGCTCGGTACGCCCACTTCCTTCTGCCAGCTGCCGGCGACCAGGCCCGTTGCAGTGAGCACGATCATCAGCACGAAGACGAGGACGACCGCCAGCGAGACCATGCCGAGCCGGTCGGTGCGCAGGCGCCGCCACGCCGCGTGCCAGACGCCCTCGGAGCGCGCCGCCGGGACGGCGGTGGGCGTGGCGAGCGGCGGCAGGACGGCGCTCATGGGCGACGCGGACTCACTTCAGCACCACGCGCGGATCGACGAGCTTGTAGAGGATGTCGACGCCCAGGTTGATGAGCATCGTGATCATCGCCAGGTACACGGTGAGCGCCTGGATCACCGGGTAGTCGCTCCGGTTGACGGCGAGGATCACCTCGCGGCCGAGGCCGGGAATCGAGAAGAAGACCTCGATCAGGAACGAGCCGACGAAGATTCCCGGCAGGGCCAGGCCGACGTTCGTGAGGATCGGGATCATCGCGTTGCGCAGCACGTGCTTGAAGAGCACGGTCTTTTCCGTCATGCCCTTGGCGCGCGCCGTGCGCACGTAGTCGTGGCCGAGCTCGTCGAGGAAGAAGGTGCGGTACAGGCGGGTCTGCGGCGCGAGCCCCACCATCAGCGCCAGCATCACCGGCAGCGGCACGTACGTGACGAGGTTCTTCAGGACGCTGTCGCTCCAGCCCTGCACCGGAAACCAGCCGAGCTCGAAGCCGAACACGTACTGGCCGACGATGATGTAGACGAGGAACGAGACCGACAGGGCGACCGTGCTGATCACCATGATGGCGCGGTCGCTGAGCGAGCCGCGCCGGTAGGCGACCCACATCGCGACCGGCAGGGCGAGCAGCGTGTCGAGGATGAGGATCGGCAGCATCACCGTCAGCGTCGCCGGCAGGCGGGTCGCGAAGATGTGGCCGACGGGCTCGTTCGTGGCGAAGCTCTTGCCCCAGTCGAAGGTGACGATGCCCCGCAGATAGATCGCGAGCTGCACGTACCACGGCTGGTTCAGGCCGAGCTGGTCGCGGATCGCCTGCACCTGCTCGGGAGTCGCATTGAGGCCGCCGAGGATCTCCGCCGGGTCGCCGCCGAAGAACTTGAAGAGCACGAAGACGAGGAGCACGACGCCGAGCAGCGTCGGAATCATCTGCCACAGGCGCCGGATGAGGTAGGCAGCCATTTCGGGAACGAAGTCTAGCGCCTAGACTTCCAACTCCGACCCAGGATTTCGAGAGGACGCCAGGGGACCATGAAGCGCCGGCAATTGACCCGGGCCCTCGCGGCGGCGTGGGCAGCGCGCGTGCTGCCCGGTGCTCGCGCCGAGACGGCCGGTGCGGCCGCGGGCGAAAAGGTCCTGCGCTACGCCTTCCCGGTCGCCGAAACGGGCTTCGATCCGGCGCAGATCAGCGACCTCTATTCGCGCACCGTCACCTCGCACATCTTCGACGCGCCGCTCACCTACGACCACCTGGCGCGTCCGTTCAAGCTCAAGCCCCTGGCCGCCGCAGCGATGCCCGAGGTCTCGCCGGACTTTCGGACTTTCACATTTCGCATCAAACCGGGCATCTTCTTCGCCGCCGACCCGGCCTTCAGCGGCAAGCGACGCGAGCTGGTCGCCGAGGACTTCGTCTATTCGTTGAAGCGCATCTACGACCCGCAGCTGAAGAGTCCGGTCCAGTCGAACCTGGAAGACGAAGGCATCATCGGCCTGATCGAATTGCACGACGAAGCGCAGAAATCGAAGAAGCCCTTCGACTACGACCGCAAGGTCGAGGGATTGCAGGCCATCGACCGCTACACGTTGCGGGTGCGCCTGCGCGAGTCGCGGCCGCGCCATCTCTACACGTGGGCGGCGCGCGACGTGTTCGGCGCCGTCGCGCGCGAGGTCGTCGAAGCGTACGGCGATCGGATCATGGATCACCCGGTCGGCACCGGGCCGTTTCGCCTCGCCGAATGGCGGCGCAGCTCGCGCATCGTCCTGACCCGCAACCCGACGTACCGCGAAGAGACCTACGACGCTGAACCGAACGACGACGACGCGGAGGGCCAGGCCCTCGTGAAGCGCTTCAAGGGCCGGCGCCTGCCGATGCTCGACCGCGTCGAGATCTCGATCATCGAGCAATCGCAGCCGCGCTGGCTCTCGTTCCTCAACGCCGAGCAGGATTTTCTCGAGCGGCTGCCGGCCGAATTCGTCGACCAGGCGGTGCCAGGAGGAAAGCTCGCGCCCTTTCTCGCCAAGCGCGGCGTCCGCGTGTGGCGCGTGCCGGCCGCCGACGTGACGCTCACCGTCTTCAACATGGAGGACCCGCTGGTCGGCGGCTACACGCCGGAGAAGGTCGCGCTGCGCCGCGCCATGGTGCTCGGCAACGACGTCGCGCGCGAGATCCGGATCGCCCGGCACGGCCAGGCGATCCCGGCGCAATCGCTCGTTCCGCCGCTGACCGAGGGTTATCGCAGCGACCTGCGCACCCAGATGGGCGAATACGACCCGGCACGCGCCAAGGCCTTGCTCGACATCTACGGATACGTCGATCGCAACGGCGACGGCTGGCGCGAGCAGCCCGACGGCCGCCCCCTCGTCCTGCAGATGGCGACGCAATCCGACCAGGCTCAGCGCCAGCTCGACGAGCTGTGGAAGAAGAACATGGACGCGCTCGGCCTGCGCGCCGAGCTGAAGACGGCGCAATGGCCGGAGAACCTGAAGTCGGCGCGCTCGGGCAACTTCATGATCTGGCGGGTCGGTTCGCTGGCGGCGAATCCCGACGGGCACGGTGCGCTCGAGCGGGGCTACGGGCCTTCGACCGGCAAGGGCAACATCGCCCGCTTTCGTCTCGCCGAGTTCGACCGGATCTACGAGCGAATGAAGCTGTTGCCGAGCGGCCCCGAGCGACAGGCGCTTTTCGATCGCGAGGCGCAGCTCGTGGCTGCGTATGCACCGTACCGCACGAGCGTGCATCGCATCTTCACCGACCTCGGGTTTGCGTGGCTCGACGGCTATCGGCGCCCGCCGTTCTGGCAGGACTGGTGGCAGTACGTCGATATCGACGCCGTAGCGCAGCGAAAGGCGACGGCATGAAGAGGCGCGAAGCACTGCTTGCCGCGCCGCTGCTCCTCGGCCCGGGCTTCGCGGCCGCGGCGGAGGCGCCGCCCGGGACCGCGCCCGCGGCACAAACCAAGACCCTGCGCTATGCCTTCCTGGTGGCCGAGACGAGCTTCGATCCGGTCCAGGTCATCGATCTCTACTCGCGGATCGTCCTCGCTCACATGCTCGAGGGCCTGTACCGCTTCGACTACCTGGCCCGGCCCGCAAAGGTCGTGCCGCACACGGCGACCGGCATGCCGGAAGTCACCGATGAATTCCGCACCTGGACGGTCCGGATCCGGCCCGGAATCTTCTTCACGGACGACCCGGCCTTCAAGAGCAAGCCGCGCGAGCTCGTCGCCGACGACTACGTCTATTCGTGGAAGCGCTTCTTCGATCCGGCCAACCGGAGCTCGTCGTATGCCAACTTCAGCGAGGAGGGCGCGCTCGGTGTTGATGCGCTGCGCGATGCGGCGCTCAAGACCAAGCGGCCGTTCGACTACGACCATCCGGTGGAAGGGATTCGCGCGCTCGACCGATACACGATCCAGTTCAAGCTCGAGAACCCGCGGCCGCGCTTTCTGTATACGCTGGCCAGCAGCAGCCTGTACGGCGCCGTGGCGCGCGAGGTCGTCGAGCACTACGGCGACCGCATTGGCGAGCATCCGGTCGGCACGGGGGCCTTTCGCCTGGCCGAGTGGCGGCGCAGCTCGCGCATGGTTCTCGAGCGCAATTCGGCGTATCGCGACCTGCGCTACGACGGCGAG